>CALMWS010000416.1 GCA_937870795.1 uncultured Bacteroidota bacterium
TATAAAAAGGAAAAACTCATCTTCCCGCGCTTTCACCAGCTGGATGTGGTGCGCAAGATCAGTGCCTCGGTATTACACCATGGGCCGGGTAAAAACTACCTCATCCAGCACTCAGCAGGCTCGGGCAAGAGCAATTCCATCGCCTGGCTGGCCTATCGCCTATCGGGCCTGCACAATGATGCCAACGAGCGCATTTTTGATTCTGTAATCGTGGTTACCGATCGCAAGGTCCTCGACCAGCAATTGCAGAACAACATCTACCAGTTTGAGCACAAGACCGGTGTGGTACAAAAGATTGACAAAGACAGCCATCAATTGGCAACAGCCCTGGGATATGGCACCAACATCATCATTACTACCCTGCAGAAATTTCCTTTTGTGATAGACAAGGTAGGAGAGTTGCCTGAGCGCAAATACGCTGTGATCATAGACGAGGCCCACAGCTCACAGGGCGGCGAGGCCAGCAAAAAAATGAAAGAAGTATTGTCGGCCAAAACCCTCGAAGAAGCCGTCACTACCGATAGCGATGATGACTATGTGGCAGACGATTACATTCGCGAACAAGTTGAAAGGTCGGCAGCAGCAAGGGGCAGGCAGCCCAATATTTCCTTCTTTGCATTTACGGCTACCCCCAAATACAAGACCCTGCAGGTGTTTGGTGAAAAAGATGAAGAAGGCAAGCCCAAGCCCTTCCACCTGTATTCCATGCGTCAGGCCATCGAAGAAGGTTTTATCCTGGATGTGTTGAAACAATACACTACCTATGAACTGTATTTCAAACTCACCAAGGCCATAAAAGAAGATCCCCAGCTCAACAAAAAGAAGGCAGCCAAGGCCATAGGTAAGTATGTGTCGCTCCATCCCCACAACTTGGCCCAAAAGACCGAAATCATCATCGAACACTTTCGCAGCATTGTATCTAAAAAAATAGGCGGCAGGGCCAAGGCCATGGTGGTGTGTGGCTCCAGGCTCCACGCCAAACGGTATTTCGAAGAGTTTGGGCACTACATTCAAAAGATGGGTTATCACAAAGAGATCAAAATCCTGGTAGCCTTCTCCGGCAAGGTAATAGACGACAATGCACCGGATGGCATCTCCGAACCCGAAATGACAGGCTACAGCGAAAAAGAACTGCCCGGCGTATTTGAAAAAGACGATTACAAGATCCTCATCGTAGCAGACAAGTACCAGACCGGCTTTGATCAGCCCTTGCTGCATACCATGTATGTAGATAAAAAATTATCGGGGGTAAAAGCGGTACAGACCTTGTCGCGCCTCAACCGCACTTGTCCGGGCAAAGACGACACCTTTGTGCTGGACTTTGCCAACGACCGTGAGACCATCCTGGCATCGTTTCAACCCTACTATGAAGTCACCACCGTCATAGAAGAAACCGACATCAACCACCTTTACGATCTAAAGAATCGCCTGGATCAGTTTCAGGTCTATTGGCCGCAGGAGGTCGAAGCTTTTGCACGGGTGTATTTTAATCCTATGACCCAGCCCAGTCAGGCCAAAGACCAAAAAAAGCTATACGCATTTACAGATCCGGCGGTAGATCGATTCAAAGCCATCCAAGAAGAAGAAAAACAAGACGAATTCAAAAAAAGTCTGCGGTCGTGGACCAATCTATACGCCTTCCTTTCGCAGATCATGCCTTTTACCGATGTGGATTTTGAGCAGTTTTATGCTTACGCCAAACTACTGCAGCTGAGACTGCCCAAACGGGATTGGTCGGATGCGCTCTATTTGGATGACGAGGTAGCGCTGGAATACTATCGTCTTCAAAAAATCAAAGAAGGAGCCATCGAATTAGAGAAAGGAGTGACCGGAGAATTGAGTGGTACCACAGAAGCCGGTTTAAAGCGAGCCAAAGAAGAAGATGCATTGCTTTCAGAAATCATCCATGTACTCAACGATCGTTTTGGCACCGAATTTACACAAGCCGACAAACTCTTTTTTGACCAGATCGAGACCGAGTTGATGCAAGACGAGATCTTACAGAGCCAGGCGCGCGTCAACAAGATAGACACCTTCAAATTTGCCTTTGACGATAAGTTTATTGACATGCTGATTGGCCGAATGGACCAAAACAAAGAAATCTTTGAAAAGATCTTAGAAGACAAATTGTTTGGTGATCTGGTAAAAGAAATGATGATGAAGAGGATATATAGGAGGTTGAATGGGGAGTGAAAAGAGGTGTAGACCCTAACTGCCTGAGGTTAGGGAATGGCAAAGTAGAGGTGTGGATAAAATATGGTGATTTTAAAGTTTTACCATTTCTGCTTGAATTCTGAGTTTCTAATGATGACATAGTCCCAAATAAGCGTTCAGCTTACATCCTTTTATATTGTTAAAATACAAGCTTTTGAGAAAATTTGAATTATATTTGTAGAAATAAGGCATATAAATGGAATCAAACTTCGAAAAAATTAAAGAGGATAAAATAAAGGAAGCAACTGAGTTTTTTAATAAAATTAAAATTGTACCTACCCATTTAGAAGAAGATATATTTTTTGAAATACCGATATATGATGAAAACGATAATCCTATCAAAGAAGAAGTTAAATTACATTGGACAAGGTTATCGATAAACTCTACAATTGGCTCCATAATTGAATAGCCCATGCCGACCTGGAATGAAATAATTGGAGAAATTGGTTCTCAACCCAACGCTTTTGATTTAATCCGTAGAAAATATATCAAAGAATTATCAGAAAAAACAGGAAGAAATGTAATCGCATACTACTCAGGGTGGTTACAAAAAGGCAACCTTGCCCAGCATGGCTTCAGGTTTGATATAGTTGATTCAGATAAGATGGGTTTCATGTCGACAATTAATGGCATGGACAAAAGTAAAGGGCTTGATTTAGTGCTTCATACTCCAGGAGGATCAATTGGGGCAACTGAATCCATTGTTCATTATTTAAAATCTATTTTTGGCAGCAATATAAGAGCAATTGTGCCTCAAATTGCAATGTCTGCCGGTACAATGATTGCCTGTTCATGCAAAGAAATTGTAATGGGCAAGCATTCAAATTTAGGCCCTATCGACCCTCAAATAAATGGAAGGCCAACTCACGGAATCATAGAAGAATTTGAAAGGGCAAAAGTAGAGATAGCTAATAACCCTAAAACCATTCCTGTTTGGCAAACAATCTTATCTAAATATTCTCCAACACTTATTGGAGAATGCGAAAAAGCCATTAAATGGTCAGAAACGATGGTTGATGGTTGGTTAAAAACAAATATGTTTCTTGATGATGAAGATAAAGAAAATAAAGCCGCTGCGATAATTGCAGAACTGGGCAGTCATGCGCTGACTTTGTCACATGATAGACATTTATCCGTTGACATATTAAAAGGTCTGGGACTAAAGATAATTGATTTGGAAGCTGACAATGAATTGCAAGATAAAGTTTTGAGTTTACATCATTCCTGTATTATAACTATGACCCAAACTTCGGTATACAAATTAATAGAGAATCAGGATGGAAAGGCGTATATTCAACTTGCAAAATAAATATTAAATCTCTTCAGCGACAAGAATAGCTTGGCTGTATGTACAGTATATTCAATAAGGGTGATAGCGTTATTGTAATAGCTGGAACAAAGGAGCCAGATTTTGAAGAATTAGACATAGGTGGTTGGCAAGGAAGAGTATTGGAAATAAAGTTAAAAACAAAATTTCAACAACCTTTAATATTAATAGAATGGGATTCCCTTACTCTTAGTAATATGCCAAATTGGTATATCTTAGCCTCAGAAGATCAGGAATGCAATTGGCAGCAAATATGGTTGTTGCAAGATGAACTTAATAAAATAACACCCAGAGATAATGAGTCACAGACCTACAAAATGCAAGCAGTCTTGTGTGAAAAATACAAGTGGAATGATTATGGTGAGCAGGGAAAAAGAATCTTCAGCAATATAAGCACCTCAAAGTCAGACAATGAAAGTTACTCTATTTGGCTAAAATATTTAAAATCCAACTTGCCTTTCCCCTGGCAGGCAAAAATAAGGCTAATTGATCGCCACCCTTTATTTAATAATGGTGAAAATGTTTCATTGATTGACCTAAAAGGATTTGACGATCTATATGGAATATTAGCAGAAATCAAATTCAAAGGTAAAAAATATGTTATCCCAATTTGTGATCTAAAACTAATAGATCAAAATAAAAAAATAACACAGGCTCATGATGATTACCTCGTTTGGTTTTCAAATTCTTAAATTGTAAACTTTCCAACTAAAAAAAACAACCTGGCTGGAAGTGACATAAAAATTTCATACTACCAAAATTAAAAACTATCAAAATCTCTCAACAATTACTGCCACTAAAATTACATGTTTCTCATCTTTCTAAAAATCAAAGACAAAATTTTAAATTGAAAAAAAATCACTGTGATATTTTATTCTATGACCATATGTATTTTAAATAATACACCAAATAATATTTCAAAACCTTTACCCAAATCACACTTCTTCCATTTCTAAAATCACCTCAACTTAGCCCTTATCCTTGCTTGCCCAGTCGGAAAAGTTCTGTGATTTTGCTTGTTTTTAACATTTTGTTTTTCTCTTTCAATATCTTTACAGTATGAAAAAACAACACGAAAAAATGATGATGGATCTCCAGCGGCTGATGGCAGCGCAGGATTTTCAATCATTGGATGAACTCAGGGCATTTATGACTCAAATTTTGGGAAAGCAGGTACCTTCTTTTCCGGAGGAGGCTCTAAATGTGAGTGAGCAGGCGGAAGATTTGGTATTAGAGGCTTATGAGCTTCCGGCTGCAAAGGCGAAGGCGAAAGTTAATAAAGCATTGAAATTGGATCCGGACTGTATCCATGCATATGAATTTTTGGGGAGCCAAGAAAAAAATGCAGAAAAGGCAATCCCCTTTTTTGAAAAAGGCATCGCCATTGGAAGAAAAAAATTTGGTGGTGAATACCTGAAAATTCACAAGGGCTCGTTTTGGGGTTTTTACGAGACCAGGCCTTTTATGCGCTGCATGCAAAATTATGCAGACTGCCTTTACACCATTGGCAAGGTAAAAGAGAGTGTGGCTATTCTGGAAGAAATGATCGAATTAAACTCCAATGACAATCAGGGCATCAGAGATCAACTTTTGTTGTTTTTGATCAAATTAGGAGAAAATGATAAATTTGTGAAGTATGCCCAAATGTTTAAAAAAGATAGCCTCGCTTTTCCATTGTTTAACAGGGCATTGTTTGCTTTTAAAACAGAAGGCGATTCTAAAAATGCGGTTAAACAACTATTGAAAGCTCATGGTTCTAATAAACACGTTGTCAAACGAATCTTATCGAATAAGCCCATTACCCACATGCCGGAATATTACAGCATTGGAGATGAAAATGAAGCAGACTACGTAGCACAACAGTCACAAATAATTTGGAAAGAGACTGAAGGAGCCATAGAATGGTTAAAAAAACATACATAGTTTATGCCAATGGTCACACACAATGTAGAATGGAAATTTACTGATGCTAAAACAGTTCCGTAGCAAATAAGATGATTTCAGGCTAGTGCTTTCATTCCTCAATTTGAAATGATGAGCTAAAGGTAGAATCAGAGATATTAAAAAGCAATGACATTTTTAGTATGTATTTACCAGATTAAAAACATTGGCATGAACTTGAATAACAACCTGCCCCTTACCTCAACCATATAGGTCATTAAATGTTATTTCTATATGCATCGACAAACCACCCTCCTCCAACTCAGACTCCACATCCACACCATTGCTGAGTCATCAGAAAGTTCTGCGCTAGAAATGTTCCAAAACAAAACACTCAGGCCCATTTTAAAATTACAAAATCAAGTTCTGGTTGAATCGTTTAAAGGTCTTAATTTGCTGAAAATGGGTGCTTATCCAAGACTGGATGGCAGCCAAAAAAGGATCTGGGTCCGAAATATCCTGAGCAAGGAGGCCATAACGCGAAATGTCATGATAGGTATAGTGCTGGGCATGATGACCCAGGAGGAACTTAGATTTTTCTTTGACCATGAGAAAGAATGCAGACAGCGAATCATGGATATGGTGGCAGAGAGGTTGGCAGTGCAATTATAGCATTGATTTTCTGAATAATATACATATTAAAATAGACATTAAATTATTTTTACTTTTGACTATCAATAGTAAAATATCACTATATTGAAGATAAAAGACCGGATATTAATATTGCTCAAGGAAAAAGGTGATCTGTCCGTCAAGGAAATGATTGATCTTTTGGAAGTATACAAACAAGCTATTCACATTGCCATCTACCAATTGTTGGAAGAAGCTAGGATTATATAATTTGGCAAGGTCCCAAAATCCATTTTTTGGTTGCAAAGCCAAAAATCAACATTTCCAAAATTTCCGGCATTATACCCGTGCCACAAAAATCATTGTCCAAAATTGAGGAACGTATCAACAATGCTGAAAACACATTTGCCGTTAGTGAAACAGTTAAATACCAACATGTACTTTTAATCGATGATGCAGTTGGCAGTGGCTCTACTTTAAACCAAATTGCTGGTAAATTGAAGAAGAAAGGCATTGCTCAACAGATCACAGGCTGTGCAATAGTGGGCAGTTTTAAAGGGTTTGACGTGGTAACAGATGTGTAAGCCAACTTTCATCTTTCTTGTCTTTACACAAGTCTCCTTTTATTTCTTCTTTCCGTAAAATCCCTTGGCTACCTTACTCAAAGCCATCAACCGGTCAGTGTCGATTACTTTGTTTTTCTTCGCCTCTGTCTCTTTCCAACGATTGTCAAAAGAGGGGTCGGCTACTTTGGCATCCAGGTTTGCTGAGGATCGCGTAACAACCTTACTTGCTTTTTCAATGCTCTCAGCCAAATAGATGAGGTCTTGTTGGAAGCCATTGAGTTCTTCCATGTTATCTACATCAATTGATTTTTTCAGTCGGTGCAGTGCAATTGGTTCAGCGGCCTTTGCTCTTGCCCGGCTGGTTTTTATATTGCCCCAGAACGAATTTGCATTTTTGTCTCTGTTGGTAAGATAACCCGGTATGTCGAAATTTTCAAATACAGATTTGATTACGGAAGTGTGATCATAGGGAGTACTATCAATCTTACCTTCCTCAAATTTTGGAGAAATGAGGATGGCAGGCACCCTTACACCCAAAAAGTTGAATCTAAAATTGTGTTTTTCATCAATCTCACTGCCCGGGTTATAAGCGCTCCTGGTTTTTTTATGGTCGTAAAAACCGCCATGTTCATCAAATGTGATCACAAGCAATGTTTTTTGCCATACCTCAGGGTTGCTGATCAGTGTATTGTATACTTCACCAACAAGGTTATCGGCTCCTTTAAGGTCTGTTGAAGCATCAGTGCTGTTGTTGCCCGGATGCATGCTGTTGCTATAACCTGAAGTGGCTTTAAAATGGCGTGGTTCGATGAAGGTATAGTGCGGCAGTCGATCGTTTTTGACATCCTTTTTAAATTCAGAATAATCTTCAAAAGAACCGTTTCCCAGCGTTTGCAATTTGATAAAGGCCATCGATTGCGCAATGAAATCGTGATATATCCTCCATGTGAGGTTTCTTTCGGCCAGTGCTTCAAATATGGTTTTATCGGTGTAAAATTTGATTTTGATGTTGACCTGAGACCCGGAGGTGCCGGCATGGATGTAGTTTCTGTTGGGCCATGTTTCACCCGGAACCGAACAATGCCAGTTGTCGCACAAAACATACTTTTTGGCCAGATAGGTGAGGTTTTTGATGTGTGGATCTGTTGGATCCCAGCATGCCAAAATCTCCTCTGGCTTGCTCTTGGGTTTGGCTGTTTGCCAAATTTTCTTACGCGTATTTTTTATTTTTTCAGCAAAATTATGGTAAAAGCCTCTATTGGAAAATTTGGGTTGTCCTGCAAAACTCATCTGTTTTAATACATCTGTGTGTTCGTGCGATGGGTCCGGGTAGATGTATGGCTTAGCACCTTTGGTTACGTATACTTTAGTTGTGTCGGTATCAGAAACGGGGTTCCATTCGTTTCCGGTGAGTCCGTCAAAGGGCTGTGGGTGATCTAAAAATCCAAAAAGGTGGTCAAAAGATCTGTTTTCCAGCATCAAAACTACGATGTGTTCAATTCCGTATTTGCTCATGAGAAGATAGTTGGGTTTTATAAATGAGTGAATTTATCAGATTTTTCTGAATTACAAATTTATATTGAAGTTAGTTTAATCCTGTTATAACTTTTGTTATATATTAGGTAACGTTTCCCCTTATTTAATTTATTTCCGATAATGTCCAAAAACAACCTATCAAATGAAAAGGAAAATCCTTTGAAAAAATAATTACTCATACTAATTCAACCGAAACATCGATTAATCAGTTTTACTTTACCGTTTAGCTGTATCTGCATTACCTCTTTGCAGGAAGTTTTTCGTATTTTTGACCGGCGCCGCTTCTGCGTCATAAATAGTCATTAGTCAAGAAGCCATAAATTAAATAGTCAATCATTGAATAAAATAGGTAATGTACTTGTTTGCTTCATTACAGGTACTTTGGTTTTAACTTCCGTCTGGACTTGTCAAAGCGGCAAATCGGAAAAAGTAATTGTGGAACACAACACACCTCCAGCATCGGTAGAGGAAAAAAAGGAAGTGCTGGATAGCCTGGCGTACGATTTGAAAGTAGAGCACCTGGCCAACAACGATACCACCGGCAAGTGGCCTGTAAAAGGTCCCTACCCTTTGCCCGGTGCCCTCCTGCCCTTTAACCGGATTGTGGCTTATTATGGCAATCTCTATTCAAAAGGTATGGGCATATTAGGAGAATTGCCCAAAGATTCAATGCTGGCCCGATTGCAGCTGGAGGTGCAGCACTGGCAAAAGGCAGACACAACCACAAAGGTAATTCCTGCCTTGCACTACATTGCTGTGACAGCACAAACACAGCCGGGTAAAGGCAATATGTACAGACTCAGAATGCCCTTTCACCAGATCGATACCCTACTGGCGTGGGCAAATAGTATCAATGGCCTCGTGTTTCTGGATGTGCAGGTGGGGCACAGCTCTGTAAAAAACGAGATTGTTGAATTGTTACCTTATCTACAGTTACCCAATGTGCACCTGGGCATCGATCCTGAATTTTCGATGAAAACAGGGGTCGCACCCGGACGGGTCATTGGTCATTTTGATGCCTCGGATATTAACGACGCCATCGATATACTGGCACAGACTGTAAGGGATCACAATCTACCCCCCAAAGTGCTGGTTGTACACCGGTTTACGCAAGGCATGATTAAAAACTATCAAGACATCAAACTCACTCCTGAAGTGCAGGTGGTCATTGATATGGATGGTTTTGGGGATAAAATACTGAAAGAATCAACCTGGAAAAGATACATTTACAAGGAACCGGTACAGTTTACCGGCTTTAAGTTGTTTTATAAAAACGATACAAAACTCAACTGGCAAATGTATACACCGGAAGAGCTTATGCAGTTTACACCGAGACCAGTGTATATTCAGTATCAGTAGATGATATTTAGAGATATAAAACTTGATGGGTTTAAATTTTGTAATTTAAAAGCATTATCATTTAGTATATGTCTCCATACCAACCAAACTTTTGTTGCGCAATTTGAACTTTATTTTCATTAACATATTCAATGAATGCATTTACCACCGGTGAATGCTTCTTACCTCTCAGCCATACAAGGCTCCAATTGGTGATGATGGGCAGGCCTTTGACGGGTATGATTTGAATTTCCTTTTTCAGCAATTCGTTTCTTAGGCCAATCAGCGGCATGATAGAATAACCCAATCCGGCCAATATTGCCTGTTTGACAGCTTCGTTGGAAGTCAACTCAATTTTTTTCAAAACATTGATTTCATGAGTATTCAAGAATTTTTCCATCTGAATGCGAGTACCTGATCCTGCCTCTCTAAAAATCAGCGGCAAAGTCTTAAACACATTTTTGGGCTGAGATTTGTGGTTTGTATTTAAAGTATTGCCACCAACCAAA
The DNA here is from genome assembly GCA_937870795.1 of uncultured Bacteroidota bacterium. Classification (GTDB taxonomy): domain Bacteria; phylum Bacteroidota; class Bacteroidia; order Chitinophagales; family Saprospiraceae; genus JADKBO01. The sequence continues at coordinate 10,002 of CALMWS010000416.1, forward strand.
TACAACTTGTTTTGTAGCAAGTCTATTGATTCTACATTTAAATGGTTGGGTAAAATGGATACCAGGGCAAGATCCACTTCATTGTTTTCCAAACTCTGAATCACACGCACCCTGTTGGTCACATCCATGTTGAGTTCAATACCTGAATGCTGGTTGATAAAATCAGATAAAAAATATGGCATAACATATTTTCCTGTTGAGACAACTGCAATTTTCAACTTTCCAATCAATTTGCCCTGATGGGAAAGTGTTCTATAATTGATGGCGTGGATCTGATCTATTATTTTTGAAACCGCATCCGCTATTTCCAATCCAAAGTCAGTGATGTAAAGCTTTCGGCCTACCACCTCTGTCAAAGGGATGTCAAATTGATCCTGAAAATTTTTAAGCTGGATAGAAACGGCAGGCTGGGTAAGGTGCAGTTCCTGTGCTGCTTTGGTAATGCTTTTGGTTTTTACCACCGTTATGAAGACCTGAAGCTGATGGATTGTGTAATTCATAAATTTTATTTATGCTTTTCATTACAAATATAAATATAAACATATGAATAGTGCAATATACCTTTGCCTTGAAAACTTTAAAAAATGAAAAAAATTACCATCAGCAGAGGAGACGGCATCGGACCGGAAATCATGGACGCTACCCTGGCTATTTTAGCAGCAGCCGGAGCAAAAATCAACTACGATGAAATCGAAATCGGAGAAAAAGTATATCTATCTGGCAATACATCGGGCATTGACCCCCAAGCCTGGCAAATCATTCGTGAGAATAAAATTTTTCTAAAAGCGCCAGTTACCACGCCCCAGGGTGGAGGCTATAAAAGCCTCAACGTTAGTACCCGAAAATTTTTGGGCTTGTATGCCAATGTACGACCGTGCAGGAGTTATGCCCCATTCATTGCCACCAAACATCCGGTGATGGACATTGTAATAATCAGGGAAAACGAAGAAGATTTGTATGCCGGTATTGAACACCAGCAAACGGACGAAGTGGTTCAATGCCTGAAACTGATAAGCAGACCAGGTTGCGAAAAAATTGTCAGGTACGCTTTTGAATACGCCAAACTGCACAACCGCAAAAAAGTAACCTGCTTTACAAAAGACAACATCATGAAACAAACAGACGGTCTTTTCAGAAAGGTATTTGAAGAGATTGCCCTGGAGTATCCTGATATAAAAACCGAACATTGGATCGTAGACATTGGTGCTGCCAAAATTGCTGATACGCCGGAGCAGTTTGATGTGGTGGTTATGCCCAATTTGTATGGTGATGTAATATCTGATATTGCAGCCCAAATTTCAGGATCTGTTGGACTGGCAGGTTCGGCCAATATAGGGGAAGAATGTGCCATGTTTGAAGCCATCCACGGTTCGGCACCCGATCTTGCAGGAAAAAATTTAGCCAATCCTTCAGGGCTGCTGCATGCTGCCATCATGATGTTGAATCATTTGGGTGAAAATGAGGTGGCCGCCAAAATCCACAACGCCTGGCTGAAAACCATCGAAGATGGTATCCATACTTTCGATATTTACCAATCGGGAGTGAGTAAGGAAAATGTGGGAACAAAAGAATTTGCACTGGCTGTAATTCAAAGATTGGGAAGGACACCAATTTTGTTGGAAACAGTTGTGGCGGGAAAACAAAAACCCTTGCAACTACCCCGCTATCAACGTAAATCACAAAGCCAAAAAGAATTGGTTGGTGTTGATGTCTTTGTCCATTGGAATGGTTATAAGGCAGATGAATTGGCTGAAAAGATGAAAAAAACCGAAACCAATGATATGCAACTATCTATGATTACCAACCGTGGCATCAAGGTGTGGCCAGATGGTTTTCCTGAAACTTTTTGTACCGACCATTGGAGGTGCAGATTCAAGGCAGTGCCTGGGCAAAAAATTGAAAAACATGCTATCATGAAGGTATTGCAAAATGCACTCGATAACAACATAGACACCATTAAAACAGAAAATCTCTACGTCTTTGACGGCAAGCCTGCCTTTTCATTGGGACAGGGTCAATAAAAGTAAAAAACAAAAATTAATCAGGGCAGGCCAAGGGTCTGTCCTGTATCATCTACTATATACTCCGGTGTATAGCAATCATTCATTTGTGTATTGATAAATTGAAAATTATGAAAACCATTACCCTAATCCATCCGCTGATTTGGCTTAGCTTTTTAGTAGGGCTCACATTGTATCTAAACACCGATACCATTATTGATAAAAGATTGTGGGGTGCTTTATGTTTGGTAGCTGCATGCGCTTTGCAAGCCTTAAATACCGGTGTTACTCACCATGAAAAAAAATAAATGAATTCATCGATTTTCAAAGGAAGGAAAGCCATCATTGTAACAAAACATGGCAAGGAAAAAGCGATTTCACCAGTGCTTTTGGGTTCTATTGGTTTAAACTGTGTGTCTTTTACCGACTTTGATACAGATACACTTGGAACTTTCACCGGAGAGCATAGCAGACAAAATGATGTACAAGAGGTATTAAGGCAAAAATGTATGGCCGGTTTAAATGCAACTAACTACGAAATAGCCATAGCCAGCGAAGGATCCTTTTTTACACATCCACAAATATGGATTCGTCAGTGCAATGAGGAACGACTTATAATTATAGATAAAAAGAATGATATTGAAATCACAGCAATTACCCACAGTTTTGATACCAATCATGCACAAAAAACCATCAACAATTGGTCTGATTTACTGTACTTCGCGCAGAAGGCAGGTTTTCCAAAACACGCCCTGATTTTACGCCCCGGAACCTCAGCTTACAAGGGTCAGGTAAAAGGTATCAGAAAGGAAGAAATACTAAAGAATATATTCCACCATCTTTACGACTTACACGGTGCCGTACATGTAGAAACAGATATGCGTGCGATGTTCAATCCCAGTAGAATGAAGGTCATCGAAATGGCGGCCCGCAAACTCAGCGATAAAATTTTATCACTTTGTCCTGCATGCCAATGGCCGGGTTTTGATGTAATTGCGCACAAGATGGGATTGCCGTGCAGCGAATGCGACCATCCCACTCAATCTTTGTTTGCTCTGACTTATCAATGCATAAAATGTAAATACGAAGAAGAGCGTCTTTATCCAAAAGGCAAAACAAAGGAAGATCCTCAATATTGCGACCAATGTAATCCATAAAAACAATGTTTTGTAAAATAAAAAAATACAACCATGACCAAAAAACTATTTATCACCTGCCCCTTCTCCAAAATGGAGCCCTTTATCAGAAAACACTTTGGAGAACTCATCTTTTGCATGACGATACCTGGAACCGACTTCTTTCATGATACAGAACAGAAAATAGAAGATATCTTACATTTCATACAACAGGAGGAGATCACTGATATCATTGTAGTAAATGATCTGGACTGCCCTTTTTTAACTGCAATAATCCGAAACAAAGAAAAATCAGAATGGCCCTTTGAAAACATACTGCAAGATCTTTTTATATCACAGTACCTAACTGTCTTCAAAGATAAAAGCAAGTTGATGCGTCAAATTAAACTTTCTGAAGTTTATGTAATGTATCAAGCCAAACAGCTATCCAGACAGTTGGCTACAAGAAAAAAACAAAACCAAAAGTTACCCAATATCAAAGCACTCATGTGCTGCAGAGCGCAAGATTTATTAAAAGAACTTCCTGTAAAACAAATCAGATATGAATATTGATTTCAGCTTATTGCTTGAAAATCTCACCAACCCTGCGCTGCTGTTTTTTTTACTTGGCATCTTTTCGGTTATGGCCAAAAGTGATTTGGCCATTCCATCCAGCTCCTCGAAATTTATATCTTTATATCTCCTTTTTTCAATTGGTTTTAAAGGTGGGCAGGAACTCTCACACGAAACCATCACTATGGATTTAGCTATGAATATCCTGTTTGGTATAGGTTTGTCAATCATTGTTCCTGTTTATACCTTTTTTATTCTGAAGAAAAAATTCAATGTTTTTGATGCAGGCGCAGTAGCAGCATCCTATGGGTCCGTAAGTGCGGTAACCTTTGTGACAGCTGTCAATTTTATGGAGACAAAAGGTTGGGACCTCCATGGATATATGGTAGCTGTAATGGCTTTTATGGAATCTCCGGCCATCATTATGGGCTTACTAATGATCAGTTGGTTTAATACAGAAAAAGAATACACCATCAGCAAAAGATCAGCACTAATGCACTCATTCACAAATGGCAGTGTGTTTCTTATACTGGGCAGTTTATTGATTGGTTATCTGGCTGATGCAAAACAGGCAGAAGGCATCAAACCTTTTACAAATGATATTTTCAAAGGTTTCCTTGCAGTATTTTTATTAGACATGGGCATCATTAGCGGAAGAAAACTCAGGTCCTTTTTCAGTGCGGGAAGTTTTCCTTTTTTATTTGCCATCACCATACCTCTTTTAAACGGCAGTGTCATTGCCTGGCTCAGTCAATACATTACTGCCGATTTCGGCAATCGATTTATTTTCTCTATCCTGGCTGCCAGTGCCTCTTATATTGCTGTGCCTGCTGCATTAAAAATATCTGTTCCAAAAGCCAATCCTGGATTATATTTACCAATGGCCATGGCTGTCACCTTTCCGGTGAATATTACAGTGGGTATGCCCCTTTTCTCAAGCATTATTCAATAACACGAGCATACATTGATGGCATATTTTTAGTGAATTTTTTATTATACATAAACCTATTAATCCCCCGGACTGATCACCCCTCCCATATTCTGGAAGTTATCGTTGAAACCACCTATGCCTTTATAAACTCCTCCTGGTGCATTAATGAAGCTTGCTCCGTTTTCAAGTATAATGGTACCATTGTTTTTGAGCATCATGGTATTGGTCCACATAGCTCCTGCTAATACTCTGACGGTTACTCCATTTGGAATGGTATTTATTTCGTTTGGATTTGCATTCGCATTTATTAGAACCTCAAAAGTATTGTTCATTGCTGCTGCTGCCAAAGCTGCAGATAATGTTTCATAACATGTGCCATTGTATGTGTATGTCACCTCTCCACTGACGACTACTGTAAAACTACAAGTTGCAGTACTGCCGTTTTGATCTGTCACTTGAAATGTGTTTGTTGTTGTACCTATTGGGAAATTTGATCCACTAGTTAATCCTGCCGTTTGCGATGTAATTTGTCCAATACAATTATCTAAGCCAACTGGCATGGCGTAGTTGACAACAGCTGTGCATGTACCATTATTATTTACTGTTATACTTGATGGGCAAGTAATAGAGGGAGGAGTTACATCTTTAAGTGTCACAGTAAATGTACATGAGCTAGTATTTCCGTTGCCATCATTGGCAGTTAAAGTCAATATTTGGGTGGAGTTGTGCCCTGTGA
>CALMWS010000417.1 GCA_937870795.1 uncultured Bacteroidota bacterium
AAGTGGTGCCGGTGATAAATCCAATTTTTCGGACCATGCCTATTCTGAGGCAGGTGCCGAAATTTGCCATGATAAAAAGACTGTTTTTCAGGCCAATATCCTTGTAAAAGTTGCTCCACCAACGCTTGAAGAACTCGATTGGATGGCAATGGACCAGGTATTGATTTCCCCACTGCATCTGCCCATTATCAATGAAAATTATATAGAAAAACTCCTCAGCAAACGCATCACGGCATTTGCCATGGAATACCTTCAATCCTCAGATGGAAGTTTTCCCATAGTGCGCATAATGAGTGAGATAGCCGGCATCTCGGTCATGCTCACCGCAGGTGAATTGTTAAAAAGTCACTCTGGTGGCCGAGGCTTGCTCCTGGGAGGCATCTCAGGTGTACCTCCTGCCAAGGTAGTCATCCTTGGGGCAGGTGTAGTTGCAGAATATGCAGTGAAAACTGCACTTGGTCTGGGTTGCTCGGTCAGGATTTTTGACAATGATATTTCCAAAATCATGCGACTGCAGACCAATGTGGGTCGACATCTTCATACTTCGGCTATAAACCCGGTCTATCTTGCCCATCAACTTACCTCTGCAGATGTAGTCATTGGAGCCATTCACTCCAAACATGGCCGGGCCCCTATTCTGGTCACGGAAGAAATGGTATCCAGAATGAAGGAAGGATCCATATTGATTGACGTTTCCATTGATCAGGGTGGATGTTTTGAAACATCGGAAATAACTACCCTTGAAAGTCCTACTTTTATCAAACATGGCGTTATTCATTATTGTGTACCCAACATACCATCTCAGGTTAGTCGGACTGCATCCAATGCCATAAGTAACATTATTACACCTTTGCTCGTTAAAATCATGGAAAGCCACAATATGGAAAACCTCATGGCCACCCACGATGGCATCAGAAACGGCTGTTACACATACAAAGCCTGTCTGACCAATGAGTATCTTTCCAAAAGGTTTGGTAAAAAATACACCAACCTTTCTTTGTTGCTCACCAGTGTAATATAACTTTATTTATCCATAACAATGATTTCCAAATTTAACTTTTCACTGCTGCTTATACTATTTACAACCGTGGCGTGCAACCGTTCAACTTCATCCGATGTGTCAGCAAGTGCTAGCCAGGAAACTACTGTAGAAGCAGCTACAGATGGTAATACTACCAATCAAAACATCGATCCCAACACACCGGGTGCAGAGGAAAAATCAGTGGCCTCCATAGATTGTTATGATAAAACGCTTGCCCAGCCATCTATGGTTTGCGATGATGACCGAAGACCCGTTTGCGGCTGTAATGGAAAAACTTATAAAAATGCCTGTGAAGCAGGCAAAGCAGGGGTGATTAAATACCAGTGGGGACCCTGCACAAAATCCATGAAGACCGCTGTAAAATAGCAGCCTATGCTCTTTGAAAAAAAGAAATTGTGGCTAAACGTATTGGCTGCTTTAGCATTGTCTTTGGCTTTAGTAGCAATTGTATTATACCCTGGCGGTCACCAGTCAAATCTTCATTCAAAAGGTTTCAGTATGATACACAATTATTGGTGCAACTTACTTGACCCGATAGCAATGAACGGAGAAAATAATCCCGGAAGAAGTTTTGCCATAGGAGCCGGCTTACTGGGCAGCCTTGCCATTTTCATTTCCATGTGGTCACTGGCCAGGCTTTATTTGACCAAAGCCATCGCACAAAACACTGCTGTGACCGGTCTTGGAACTTCGATGATTGGGGCCACGTTACTATTTACACCATGGCACAACTTTTTTGTTGGTCTGCTAATTTTAGGACTTACAACCTATGGGGTACTTTTGGCAAAACCTATTTGGAAAAGTGCCCATTCAACTAACCGTTGGATGCTTGTTTTAACCTGTACCCTGCTGTTGTTGACCTCCATGGTTTATTACACATCAGTGGGTTTGGAATATCTTCCTTTGTTACAAAAAATAGCCCTTTTGTCGCTGGTCGTAAGCCTTTACTTACTTAGTAAAGTGCCAACTCAATCAACGATGGTTAAGCCGCCGGTGTAACTGACCACTTCTCCATCAATGTAAGCCACTTCTGCCGTCCAGGTATAAACTCCTCCCATGACAGGCTTACCGTTGATGGTGAGATCCCAGGGCAGTTCGATTACACCAATAGGCAAATCAGTAGCTTCATATACTTTACTGCCCCAACGATCATAAATGGTATATTTGATTACGGAAGCTACATCGTGACCGGCAAAGTACCTCAGCTGGTGATTAGCACCCTGATTTTTGGTAAGGCCGTTGGCAATGATAAAACTTCTTCTTTTTTGCACATTTACCACCACTTCATAAGTCCTGCTACAGCCATCAACAGAAGTAACGGTTACAAGATAAGTCCTGGTCTTCACTGGCCTTGCCTTGGTTTGTAATCGTTGGGGATCGAAAAGGTCCAGCTCCGGTTTCCAGGTTACATTATCCGGGTTTACCGAGCTAAAGAGTTCCATTTCAATGCTATCACCTAACAAAATGGAATATAGGGAATCACCCCATATTTCTGGTATTTCCAATGACTTCAGGGTATCTGACACTGAGGTTGTGCAGCCATTAGCATCGATCATCTTTGTTGTATAAATGCCAGTACCCAATTGTGAAATGGGAAAAGAAGCCACAACATTGTTGAACAATAGTTGATAATGCCCTACCCCTCCCAGCGAATCTGTCAGATCGATGCTGCCGGAATCATAGGCACTACAATCCGGCATTGATACAGTCGTACTTAGTTGCAGGGCCTCCGGTTCTGTCACTTCTATGGTAGATCGGCTGATGCATCCATTTTCATCAGTAATGCTGACCTCTTTTATTCCTGCAGCCTGGTTGCTGATTTTTGTTGTGTTTTCTCCTGTTGACCACAACCAGCTGTATTGACCTGTCCCCCCATGGCCTTGCGCCGTCAAAGTTGCACTGGTATCTCCATGACACAAAAGATGATATCCATTGACTAGGGTATCTTTGATCGAAACCAACAAACGGCTGGGCTGGGTCACATAGCTCTGCACCACCGAAACATTTCCAAAATTGTCGAAAATCTCTATGAGGTAGGTTCCTTCATCCAGATCGGGAATTTCAACATAAACATTTTCATCACTTACCGTTCCCTTGCCCACTTCACTTTCATTTTCCAATCGCTTCCACTGGTAGGTAAATGGAGGGGTGCCATGGGTGATCGCGAATTTCAACCGACCATCTTTTTTACCCGTACAGGAAACAGGTATAATTTGTGCATTGGCCCTGATGTTGCATTTGATCACTTCCAGATCAAGGTTTACCTTAACTTTGCACCCTTCCTGGTCGGCGACAAAGCCAATGTGAGGACCTTCAGTAAAAAAGGCATCTTCTCCCAATACCAGACTATCTCCTTCACAAATTCTTGCCTGTTGAAATACCTCAACCTGATCTTTTATTTTCAGATCGAGATGCACAATGCTATCACAGCCATTGGTAGCAGCAAACAATACATCGTGAATGCCTTGGGTGCAAAAATCCTGACCCCCATAATTGAAACACTCCCCAAAACAAACCTCGTGTTTTAGGGTGCTTTCTTTAGCAGGCAACACTTGCACTTCAATGCATTTTTGAGGAGCGCGATCACACACATTCATGGCATCCAAACACAATTGGTGGGTGCCGGAAGAATTAAATTCTATCGGCAAAACGGTACCAGAGCCGGCAAATATGCCATCCACCCACCACTCGTAAATGGTAGCACCCACTACTCCTTTTGTAGTGGCATTAAACTGTTTGCCCTGACAAATGACAGAGGGCACATCTATCTCTGCTGCCACGGTGAGAGGTGCCACTTTGGTTGAACCCTCCAAAACCCTGATGGTATAGTTGCACACATCATTGGCACTGCCATCCATAACCCAATAATAATATTGACCAATGGTCAAAGGCACAGTATTTTTAAATACTCTTTTTGTATTGGGCGGAATATCGGTGTCACAATCGGATACTTTTCGATAGTTTTTACATTCAATGGCTTCGTAAATACCTACTTCGAGGCCATCATTTCCCCGGCAATTATATACTTCCAATTCAATGGTAAGGTTGGTGGTTCCTGCAATGAAAGCAATCCACTGCATGTGGTGTACCTGCGAAGTACAAAAGCCCGGAGGTGCCTGACCCTTTATATTACTGTTGTTGATGCCGGTAAAGCCATCAATATCACAAATGGTGCATGCCTCTACACAAGTTGGTGTCATAGCCGGGTTGGCACCACAAGGTGAGGGCTGTGCCAACAAAAGCTGGCTTGTGATCAGCAATAAGCAGATATAAATGATTCTTAGGCGCATAAGTTTTGACATCTCTAAGGTAAGAGAAATCTCAAGAGGTTTTGTACTCGCTGCATTAAAATTAAGATTTTATGGTTCGAACTGATGGTATTTGCCCTTTTCTACCCGTTTTCATGATAGTTCCCATCTTTTTTAAGCCAATCCGTTCTCCTGTGCACTTTAAACTTTTGGCTAGTTTTGCTGAACAAAATATTTGAGTAAGCACTTTGCTATTTTTACCATCTTTGCCCTTTCAATTTATACCATGTCTATTCACAAATTTACGGCTCCATTGATTTATACAGCTGAAGGCAGCTTTGCACAGAATACTGTAATCGTCACCGACGAAAATGGCACCATTTTAAGTTTGGATGCCCTGGCAAATCACGACCCTTCAGAGGTAAATAAGGTAGAAGGAGCCATCATTCCAGGTATGATCAATACCCACTGCCACCTCGAATTGTCTCACATGAAGGGCCTGGTAGATACGGGTACCTCTCTGTTGCCATTTTTAAAAAGTGTGGTGCAGTTTCGTGATTTTGCACCCGAAATAATTGCTCTTGCCATTGAGCAGGCGGATCAATTTATGTACGATCAGGGTATTGTGGCTGTTGGAGACATATCAAACAAAACGGATACGCTACAAACCAAACAAAAAAGCAAAATCAGGTATTGCACTTTTGTTGAAATGTTTGATTTTCTTCATCCAGGGATGACCGAAGGTGTGATCAACCAGTATGAAGCCGTTTATGAAGCCTTTGCGGCTGTTTTGACTGACAAAGATCGGGTGAGCAGGGTTCCCCACGCGCCTTATACTGTCTCACCCAAACTTTTTGACCACCTAAGACAATCAAACCCTGCCAATTCCATTATCAGCATTCACAATCAGGAGACACCGGCAGAAAATGAACTATTTGTTTCAGGCACAGGGGCATTCAGAGATTTTTATTCAGGCTTTGGCATCGACCTATCTTCTTTTCAGGCAAATGGCAAAACCAGCATCCATTACGCCCTTGAACACATGGACGCCAACCAAACCACCATTTTTGTACACAATACCACCACTACGGCCGAAGACATCAAAGCGGCCCATGAATGGGGTTCCAGGGTATTTTGGGCTACCTGCGCCAATGCCAATTTGTACATTGAAAACAGATTGCCACATTATCAGATTTTCAATGACAGTGGCCAAAAAATAACCATCGGTACAGATTCACTTACCTCCAATTGGCAGCTATCGGTCTGGGAAGAAATTCGCACCATAAAACGGTACAACTCGTGGCTGCCACTGGAAGAATTGGTAAAATGGGCTACGGCCAATGGTGCTGCAGCTCTGGGCATGGATGATACTTTGGGTCAGATCAAACCGGGGAAAAAGCCGGGCTTGGTTGTCGTTCCCGTTCATTTGACAGACAAAGGTGCCCAACTTTCAGAAGGACAAGTCCGCCGTTTGATCTAAAACCGCCCGGAGATGATGCAAATCGTCTGCACAGTCCATTTTTTAAGGTAAAAATTAGCTATTTTTGCCCTAAACAAACAGCATTTAGCATGAAATTCAAATTCTGGATGACCCTAAGCCTCTTTTTTATTGTGCTCACGGTCAATGCCCAAAAACAACAAGAACCCAATCCTTTCGATTTCGGAAAGATGTGGACATTCGAAAACCCACCCAAAGAATGGTTTGCCAAGGCTTACAATTTCAAACCTGAAGATCAATGGTGGGATGATGTGCGCAAATCTTCACTGAGGTTTGCAACATGGTGCAGCGCATCCTTTATCTCTCCCGATGGTTTGATCATGACCAATCACCACTGTTCAAGAGATGTGGTCGTTGATTTGCAAAAAGAAGGAGAAAATTTTGACAAACAGGGCTTTTACGCACCTACCCTTGCTGACGAAAGAAAAGCAGAAGGACTCTTTGTAGAGCAGTTGATTCAGGTAGCTGATATCAGCGCCGAGGTTCAAAAAATGACAGCAGGAGCTGAAAAAGGAAAAGAAACCGAAGCTGCCAACAAGGCGCTAAAAGACATTCAGGAAAAATACAGCAAAATGGCCGGCTGGGAAGGCTTGAGGTTACAGACCGTTACCTATTACAGCGGTGGAAAATACTCACTCTATGGCTATAAGAGGTTCAGCGACATCAGACTCGTGTGGATTCCAGAATTGGATTTGGGATTCTTTGGTGGCGATCCCGATAATTTTACCTATCCGCGATACAACCTTGATTGCACATTTTGGAGGGCATATGACGAAAATGGTTTACCGCTTAATACCAGCGGTCATTACTTCAAATTCAACAAAGATGGAGCCGTGGAAGGCGAGTCTGTATTTGTAGTGGGCAATCCGGGCAAAACAGAAAGGTACAGGACTGTTGCTCAACTTGAGTACGACAGAGATTTCAGATATCCTATGTTGCACAAATTTTTGAAGAACAGAAATGACCTGATGGTGGCAGAATACAATCAGATCAAAAATGATCCTGCCAAAGAATACGAAGCACAGGGCTTGCTCAATGAAATTGCCAACGTAGCCAATTCCATGAAAGCTTTTGGTGGTATTTTGGGTGGACTTAGAGACTCATCACTTTTCGGAAGAAAAGTTGCCATGGAAAATTTCATCCGCTCCAAATCTCCCGGAGTAACTTCATGGGATGAGATGAGAAAGGCATATCAGCCAATATTACCTCATGCCTGGGCTACGACCCATTTGAGTCCAAGTCCATACAGAGGTAAAATTTTCAACATGATGCACCAGTTGTATCAATACGAAACCCTTGTGAAAAACAAAGGTTCAGAAGAAGAAAAATCCAAGTTGTTGAAAGTAATAATGGAAGCAGTTCCAGGCATCGACAACGAGAAAGAAAAGACCCTATTCAAGACTTTGTTGACTGAAATTCAGCAGGACATCTATCCAGGAGATATGACGCTTAAAAAGGTATTGGATGGAAAGAATGTAGATGAGTACGTTGAAAAACTCGTAAAAAAGACACGGTTCAAGGATGCAGAAAAAGCAGAAAAATGCCTGACCAAAGATGACAACATCCTGAAAGATGATGATATGATGATGGAAGCTGCCCGCATATTTGTTCCGCGCTTCCAGGAAGCCATTGCAGCTGTCAATTCATCTGGTCCATTCAGAAAGTCATTGGAAACCAACATTGCCAATCAGGCATTTAAGGTATTTGGCACATCACTGCCTCCTGATGCAACCTTCACCCTTCGTATTTCCGATGGGGTGATCAAAGCTTACGACTACAATGGTACCACCGCTCCTACCAAAACCACATTTTTTGGTCTGTACGACAGGTATTATTCCTTCAACAAGACTTTTCCATGGGCTTTGCCGGCAAGATGGCAAAATCCTCCAATGGAATTGTTGATGTCGCCTATGAACTGTGTTTCTACCAATGACATCATTGGAGGAAATTCAGGAAGTCCATTGATCAATGCCAAAAAAGAAATCGTTGGACTGATATTTGATGGAAACATCGAATCATTGCCTGGCAATTTCATTTTTGATGAAACCAACAACCGCACCGTCTCTGTGCATGCTTCGGGCATTTATGCGGCCTTAAAGTATATCTTTAAAGCAGACAGGATTGTGAAAGAGCTTGATGGTAAATAATAAAAAAAAGGGGGCTTCGACAAGCTCAGCCCCCTTTTTTTTATGACATTTGGACTTATAAAATACAATCGATCTTTTTTGAATTTACGTTGGCAAAGTGCTGATACCAATTTAACTGATCAATGGTTTTATTAAATGATAAGTTGATTTTAAGTTAGAAAATGACCATCGTATTTTACAAACCCTACCAGGTTTTGAGTCAATTTACCAGAGAGGCAGCCCACCACCAATGCCTTGCAGATTACCTGGATGTGCCCAAAACGGTTTATCCTATAGGAAGATTGGATTATGACTCGGAAGGCTTACTGTTGCTATCTGATCAGGCAGGACTCAATGCCGAATTGCTTCACCCGGAACAACACATTTCAAAAGTATATTATGTACAAATTGAGGGGGACATTACCGATCAGGCCATTAAACAATTAAGAGAAGGGGTCTCAATTACGCTGCCCAATAAGAAAAAATACCAAACTCAAGCTTGCAGGGTTAAAAAAATAACAGAGCCCAAATTGCCCGAAAGGAATCCTCCCATTCGGGTGAGAGCCAATATTCCAGACAGCTGGATATCGATAGAAATTAAAGAAGGTAAAAACAGACAAGTAAGAAAGATGTGCGCAGCGGTAGGTTTTCCGGTATTACGCCTTGTAAGGGTCCAAATGGGGTCATACCAATTGCACAATCTGCAACCCGGAAAATTCAGGCAAGTGGATTAGCCAATTACGCCAACCAAACGTTCCCATTCTTCCATAAGTTCATTTAGTTTCTCTTGCTTGTCCATCAGTTTGCGATTGACTTCTACCACCTTGTCGGTCTGATAAATGGCGGGGTCATGGAGTTGACCTGAGAGATCGGCAATTTCAGCTTCCAACTTTTCAATATCTCGCTCAACGTATTGCATGCGCCTTCGGGCTTTTTTTATTTCTTCATGGTCAACTTTTACTTCCTGTGCTGGTGCAGCCGTATCAGCCAACTTATCTTTTCGGGTGTCGATTTCACGTATATCAGCCATTTTCTTTTTCTCAAGAAAATAATTGATATCGCCGAGGTATTCTTTCACTGTATGGTTTGTAAACTCGTATACCTTCGTACAAAGGCCTTGCAAAAACTCTCTGTCGTGGCTTACAATGATAAGGGTACCTTCATAATCATCTAAAGCTTGTTTCAAAACTTCTTTTGACTGGATGTCAAGGTGGTTGGTAGGTTCGTCCATGATGATCAGGCTTGAAGGCCTCAGAATCATGCATGCCATGGCCAGTCTTGCTCTTTCACCTCCCGAAAGTACAGAGACCTTCTTTTCAACATCCTCTCCTGAAAATAAAAAAGAGCCGAGGATGTTTCTGATGTTGGTCCTTTGTTCGGCTGGAGCCTGATCTTCCATGACCTGCAATACGGTCTTTCTGACATCGATGAGTTCAGCCTGATTTTGAGCGTAGTAGCCCAGTGCTACATTCGACCCAAAATGAAGTGTACCATTGTCTGCCTGAAGTTGGCTGGTAATCATCTTTGCCATGGTAGTTTTGCCCATGCCATTTTGACCCACAAAGGCTATTTTTTCTCCCTTTTCCACGACGAAATTGACATCTTTGAGCACGAGCTTGGGTCCGAAACTTTTGGATATATTTTTCACTTCCAGCACTACCCTGCCCGTTCGTGGCGCTTCAGGAAAACGGAGCTTAAAGGCTTTGGTATCAAATTCAGGAATTTCAATTCTCTCAATTTTATCCAGTTGTTTTTGCATGCTTTGTGCCATGCTGGTCTTAGTAGCTTTGGCCATAAACCTGCTGATCGTCCGCTCTTTCTCGGCAATCATTTTTTGCTGATTGGTATAGGCAGAAGCCAAAATTTCACGCTGCTGCTCTTTCTCTACTATGTATTTATCGTAGTTGCCGGTATAAGCTGTCAACCTGCCCCACTCCAGTTCAAAAATCCTATTGCATACGTTATTCAAAAACTGTTTATCGTGCGAAATCAACAAGACAATACCGGGATAATTGCCCAAATACTCTTCCAGCCAAATAATGGATTCTATATCAAGGTGGTTGGTAGGTTCATCCAGCAGCAACAAATCGGGCTGGGTCAGCAGTAGTTTGGCCAGTTCAATGCGCATTTGCCAGCCACCGCTAAACTGGGATACTTTCTTAATAAAATCTTCTTCTTTGAAACCCAGTCCCTTTAATATCTTTTCACACTGTGCATCTATGGTACCGGGAGCCAGCAGGTCTAATCTTGCATTGAGATCGGTCAGTTCTTCTACCAATTCCATATACGAGGCAGATTCAAAATCTGTACGTTCCGCCAATTCAGCAGTGACTTCCACAATCTCTTTTTCTATGTGACCAACCTCTGCAAAACAGGATTTGGTTTCTTCCATAACGGTATGGTTGCCTTCAAAATGTAAGTCCTGCTTGAGAAAGCCCATGCTAAAATGTTTGGGATGTTCCACGGTTCCTTCATCTGCACTTTGCTGTTGTGAGATGATGCGAAACAACGTGGATTTGCCTGCCCCGTTTTTTCCAACCAGCCCAGCTCTTTCTTTTCTGTTGAGCATAAACGTTACACCGGAAAGTAACGTCCTTTCACCGAAGTGTAAAGCAATATTATTGAGCTGTATCATAAATACTTTTAGTTGAGCGACACGCTGTCGGCCATATCAGCGAGCACAGAAAAATGATCTCCCTTGTTGTGCAGACACTGTAACCACAAGCCAGCGTTGTCGTTGACAAACGGATGGTTGATGTCGATGTCGTCCAATACCCAGGAATGTATGTCCATTTCTTCTTCAAGTTGGCCAGCCGACCAGCCTGAGTAGCCTATGTAAAAACGAATGTCGAATGGTTTGATGACTTCGTTTTGAATTAAAAATTTGAGTTTATTGAAATCACCGCCCCAAAACAAACCGGGAATGATTTCTTTGCTTCCTTCTACCAGGTCGCCCACCCGATGGATATAGTGGATGGTGTCATTGGCTACCGGCCCTCCGTAATGGATCATAGAATCAAATTCAGGAAATTCATTCATCACTTCATCCATTCTAATATTGGTAGGCCTGTTGAGGATAAAACCTACGGAACCTTCATCCCGCGTATAATCGCAAAGGGCAACCACCGTTTTTTTAAACTGGGGGTCCTGCATAAAGGGCTCTGCAATGAGGATGCGTCCTTGTTGTAGGTCAAATCTCGACATTGATCAAAGGCTTTCGGTGATGGCTTCACCATTTACTTTTTTAATAAGCCCGCTTAGTACCTTGCCGGTACCTCCTGATTCTACAAAGCTAAGGATGCCATCTTTGATCATATTTTCCACCGTTTGTGTCCACCTCACTGGGCCCGTCAATTGGGCAATGAGATTGGCTTTGATCACATCGGGATCTGTTGCTGCCAACGCAGTATAATTCTGGTAAACCGGGCAAAGTCCCTTTCTAAATGTGGTGCCATTGATGGCTTCTTCCAATTCTTCCTGCGCGGGTTCCATCAAAGGAGAATGAAACGCACCTCCAACTGGCAACAATACGGCTCTTTTGGCACCGTTTTCTTTTAACTTTTCGATGGCGGCATTGACGGCATCCAGGGTACCGCTGATCACCAGCTGACCAGGACAATTGTAGTTGGCAGCTACCACAATGTCTTCCAAATCATCGCTTACTTCCTGACAAATACGCTCTACAATGCCATCTTCCAGTCCAAGAACGGCTGCCATCGTGCCGGGATCGGCATCACATGCATCCTGCATGGCCATTGCGCGCTCGTAAACAAGCCTGAGACCACTCTCGAAGGTAAGCACCTCTGCTGCCACCAGTGCCGAAAATTCGCCCAAAGAATGGCCGGCGGTAGCTACAGGTTTGAATTGATCTCTCAACATGCTGATTTTTGCCAATGCATGAATGAACAAAGCGGGCTGGGTAACCCTTGTTTCTTTCAGGTCATCAGCAGAACCTTCAAACATGATTTCAGAAATTTTATATCCCAGGATATCATCTGCGCGATCAAAGGTGTGCCTCGCAGCAGAATCACTCATGTAAATATCTTTCCCCATGCCCTCATACTGGGCACCCTGTCCGGGAAATACGTAGGCCTTAGACATTGGAATTTAAAGCTTGGATGTAGGTGGTTAGTTAATAAGGTTTTATAAGGAGCGAAACTATAAAAAATATTTCATTCCATAAACCCATTGGCTGTTGAATTTAATGTCTGGTATGTTATCAGACTTTTTCTTTTCTGCTTTGATTACAGGCAAATATTATTTGGTGGTCACTTCCACAAAAAATGCAATTTTAACCAAATATTATTCTGAAAAAATTGAATTTAGTTCAAAAGAAAACTTTTTTTTGATTTTATGGATAGAGAAACCAAATTTTGGTATCCACGGGTTATTTTTGTGCAAACAACAAATCATGGAGCAATTACAAGATACCATTGAAAAACTATGGGATCACCCGGAACTTGTCAATGAAAACCTATCCCGCGACGCCATCCGGGAAACCATTGCTTTTATAGATGAGGGAAGACTGCGCCCCGCAGAACCCACAGATGATGGCAACTGGAAGGTCAATGAATGGGTCAAAAAAGCAATTCTCCTCTATTTCAGAATCCAGGAAATGGTCACCTTTGAAGTAGGACCATTGGAATTTCACGACAAAATTCCTCTAAAAACCAATTATGCAGGCAAAGGAGTAAGGGTTGTGCCCCACGCCATTGCCAGATATGGAAGTTATATCGAACCTGGTGCCATCCTCATGCCTTCTTATGTAAACATTGGCGCGTGGGTAGGCAGCGGCTCCATGGTGGATACCTGGGCAACCGTGGGATCTTGTGCCCAGATCGGCAGGAACGTCCACCTCGCAGGAGGTGTAGGCATTGGAGGCGTCCTCGAACCACCACAGGCCAGCCCTACCATCATAGAAGACAACTGTTTCATCGGATCACGCTGCATCGTAGTGGAAGGCGTAAGAGTTAAAAAAGAAGCTGTACTCGGTGCCAACGTTGTGCTTACTCAGAGCACCCACATCATCGACGTTACAGGCAATGAAGCCGTGACCTACAAGGGAGAAATACCGGAGAGATCGGTGGTGATTCCGGGAAGTTACAGCAAATCCTTTCCAGCCGGTACTTACAATGTCAACTGCGCCCTTATCATAGGTACCCGCAAAGAAAGTACCGACAAAAAAGTTTCACTAAACGACGCCTTGCGTGATTACAACGTAGCAGTTTAACCGTATTCTTTGTTTACCGTTAAACCTTTGGATCCATTTTGGGTCACAGATGAATATTTTTGCTGAATGAGAATTACATCCATTTTTTTATTGACAGCTGCCGGCCTTGTCTTTTTGTCCAATAAAGGCGGCAGAAACCAGGCATGCACCGGTGCTCCCTTTGAAAACAATTCAAAAGCATGTGCAGAATGCCATTCGGGGGGCAACTTCTCACCTTCCATTTCTTATGTATTAAGAGACAGTATAGGCAATACCGTTGACAGTTATATTCCCGGCAGTACTTACAATCTTGAAATGACCATCGGAGCCTCTGTGGGTACGCCCAAAACGTACGGCTTCCAGGCTGTTTTGGTAGATGACAACAATGCACAAGCCGGTACTTTCGTGAGTCTTGGGGATAAAGTTAGGAAGTTGACCTTATCCGGCAGAACTTATCTCACACAAATCTCCCCACTGACATCGGGGCTATTTACTGCCAAATGGAAGGCACCTTCAGAGGCCAAAAATTTGCATCTTTATATCTCCGGACTTGCTGCCAATGGCAATAACAATACAAGCGGAGATAAGGCAACCACCGCGGCCTTTACGCTAGGTGCCAGCATTACCGCCACAAATAATGATGAAATTCAGAAGCCGGAAATAGCAGTCAATGGCAATACCATTCGTTGGAATGTAAACGCAGAAAAAGCCGAAGTTTTTGACATGACAGGTCGCTCCATCACAATTGGTAGTGGCGAAGAACTGACCATGCCATCCGTGATACCTGGCATCTACGTTCTGACCTTAAGTTTTGAGGGGCAAACCAAAACAATAAAATTCTTCCATTGATCAAGTTTCGACTCGTTTATCCGCAGAAATTGTGCTTTCATCTAAAAAACTCAACATTCCTGGCGCTTTGAGGTTTTTACATCATATAAGATAATTTCATGTCAGGCAGGATAATTGGATTTGCGATTTTTGTTGGTTTTTTTGTAGTGCTGGAGCTGTATACTTTCTCAGGCATCAGGTCATTAGCGGCAGGCCATAAGTTTGGCAAATACTTTATGTACTTGTTTTATGCCCAGATCGCCATTTTAGCGCTTGCACTGTTCAACCTGTTTTCAGGCATGCAATCAGGCTCTATGGTGAAATCGGCTTCCATGAATTTATGGCTGGGCATTGTACTTACCTCGGTGGTCACCAAACTGGTCTTTTGCAGCTTGCTTTTGATGCAGGATGGCGGCAGGTTGCTGGGAGGTGCTTATAATTTTGTACAGGCCAAATGGAATGGCAACACCCCTGAGGCTTACCTTCCTGGTCGGAGGCAATTTTTGAGTCAGACTGCATTGGCGGTGGCGGGTATTCCACTCGTTTCAATGTTTTACGGCATGATGGTGGGAAAATACCGCTATACCGTTAAAAACATTCAACTGGTTTTCAAAGACCTGCCCAAGGCATTTGACGGTTTTAAAATTGTACAAATTTCTGATGTACACAGCGGAAGTTTTGACGACAAGGAAGCGGTACGAAAGGGCATTGAAATGGTCAATGCACAGCAGCCCGACTTATTGCTTTTCACCGGTGATT
>CALMWS010000418.1 GCA_937870795.1 uncultured Bacteroidota bacterium
ACGGGCCGACGGTGAACATTGCGACCGTGGTATCTCTAACCTGTTCATCTGTTAACCCTCCACCACCTCCACCGGATGCATCAATAGTTGTTTCACCTGTGGCATCGTTGTAAGTCAATGTTATATTAGAACCCTCGATTAGCTTAGTGCCAATAATATCTTCCGCCTTTTCGTCAAAATCGACTATTTTTAGATACGGTGTTAGACTATCTGTTGTTATAAAGCGATAAACATCTCTTTGTATAAGTGTTTCTACTGGCTTTAAATAAAATGTATCACCTCCGTCAAGTGTAGCCCTTACTAATTTTCTCGTTATCGTATCGCTACCAACCTGATAGCCGGCCGAATTGATTAGTTTAATTCTATGCCCCGTAGTTGTGCTGTCAATCCTTACAAGCTGGGCATTTGCGCTTATAGAAATAAAGAATAAAAATATTATTGATATATGCTTCATTTTTTTTTGTTTTTTATTATTACCAAACTCTTTGAACCGTCATATGTGCGTACAATATTTGAGTATTGTATGTATTGCCATTCAATGAATAATGCCTTAACGTAATCGAATCATTTGCCGTTAAATTTAGAATTATAGATTTGCTTACTGATACATATTCCCCAGATGTACTACCTTGTTCTACAAATGTCCCATTGCTACTTAAAGTCCCGTTTATATGAATGCCAAAACTATTATCTGGCGGTGTTGATCCGGTGACTAAATCACTTCGTACTGTTGCAGAATACGTTATTTTGTACCTGCCTGTATTCGGTACTATAACCGCATCTGTTGTCGCATTTGCGCTTACTCCATTGTTCGATGAAGAGTTTGTGAAATTTACCAATGTTGGGGTAGTGCTTGATATTGTAAATGTTTGAGCACCTGGGTTCCACATCGTACCCGCATTGCTTTGACTATCCGTGATAGTTATTGCCCCTGTTGATGCGTTTGTTGAAATGTTATAAACACCCGCCAAGTTTGTTACTCCGCTTGTTGAAGGTGTAGCCCATCCATAGGTAGTTGAGTTTATTTGTGTTAATACCTGATTGGTTGTGCCATGAGGAAGCGCAACTAATGTACCATTTGCATCTATATATAATAGTTTTGAATTTGTACTATTTGCAAGTGGTAAAATTAATTCACCGGCATCTGTAAGCCTCATTTTTTCTACCCATGAACCCGCATTGCTATGAAATGACAAGTCATTGTTTGCGTCACTATTAAATATGTTCCATTTTATTGATGAAGTCGCAAGACCTAATCCTGCTATTTTAGTGCCAACCGACGCGTTGTCCAATATTGTCAATCCAGATGCAGCACTGCTTGTAAAATAGTTGTCAAGCTGCGAATTACCTCCACTCGTAAACCCTATTCCTAATTTAAATGCGTTAGCGGTGTTTAATGTTATTAGATCATGCTGGTTTGTAAGTGATGAAGAAGTAGCGAAAAACGGTACATATCCTGCCGTTCCAGACGGTGTATATTTACTGTTAAATGTTGTCCAATCGGTTGAAGTTAACAATCCCCTATTTGAACCGCTTGCATTTGGAAAATTAAAGGTGTGTGTAGATGTGGTTGAATTTATGTTAAAATCCGTTCCACTTGTACCGGTTGCAAAAGTCTGTGTTCCGGCTGTTAATCCGTTTAAGTCAGTTATACCGCCCGTTGATAATGACAATAAATCGTACTTTGTCGCTACCCCTATCGTTCCAGTTGTATCAATTCCAATAGTTACCGCTCCTGATGTACCGCCTCCCGTTAAGTATTGATTTACGTTAACCTCCGTTATGTCTCCACTGCCACCGGCTTGCCATGTTGCAAATCCTGACCCATCACTAACTAATGTTTGGCCACTTGTTCCTAAGTTTCCTGCGCTGTCTCTTATTTTACCCAATATTTCTAATGTGGTAGTATTACCCCATGTAACATCATCATTTGTTACGTTAATATTCCCATAAGCATCATTACCTGAAATGTTTGATATATCATTATTCATTTTGTTATTTATGAATAATGCACCACTTGAACCCCCATAGCATCTAATTGATGGAACCCCTAATGGTGTTAATATGGTGCAATTCTTTACTGTTGTTGCTACCTGTGTAGTTGATTGATTAGCAAATATTCCATAGGTTGGCGATCCTTTTAAGTCTATGAATACATCGCTTATTTCATTGGCTACACCTCCATAAATACCAACAAATCCACTTGAAGCATTTGTCATATAAATAGCCCCGTTTCTTATTAGTGCGTTTCCTGAATAGGTAAAGTCTATTGCTGAATTTGTACTATTTGTTTCTCGTATCTCAAAATTTTGCAATACAGCCCGATTACATTCACTTGCATATATTTTACCCCCTCCAATCTTTACTAATCCATCAATTTTAAGGTGTTTTGATAGTTCAATATGGTATGTTGTACTGCTTGTATCTTCAATGTAGATATTATTCATTGTAACATTGTATGATCTTGCGTTCATATCTAAGTATGTATTGAATAGCTGCACATTATCCAATATTATATCCCTTACATATTCACTTGAATCAGCCGGCCCCGTTGGATTACTTTTTATTTCAAATGATCCACAATTATAGAACCTTGAATTTGTTACTTTCAAATATGATGCTGTTCCTTGACTATACCCTTGAAAAAACTCAATCGCTTTTTTACAGTTTTTAGCATCAATACGATCATAAACATTTAAGCTATCATCTGCTCCGTTTACATCTGCTATTGCTGCATAGGCTGAATCTATTTGAATATTTGATACCATACCGCCATGAACATCTAAACTGTGGGCTATTGCCCCTCCTTCATGGCCTAATGTCTCAATATTTGACCTTCTTATTAGGTTGTTTACATTCTTAATTACACCATTCAATATTTGGTAGTTAGAATTTGAACCGGTATGAACTCCATTACCATTACAGTTTTGAATGTTAAACCCGTCTAATATTACATTATCATCAAATAATAATATCCCTTCGCCTGGGCTATCTTTTACCGTTATTCTATTTATGAATGAATTTGGTGAACTCAAATAAACGGCTCCACACGTACCCCAATAATTATAAAGATCGTTCCCATTAATATTACCATCAAATGTTAACCCTCTTAAAGTGCAATTTTCTTTTAAAAGGTATGTTTGATAAGATTGGGTATATAGATCACCTGTTGCGTAATTACTTGAACCCATTGAGACAAAAAGAGTGTCGCCCCCTATTCTGGTAATCTTTGAGCTGGCAATCATTCTATCAACTCCGTCGTATGCTGCAACATACATAAACGTGTCCCATCGCTCAGGGTGTGCAACCCTTACCCATGAACTTGAATTGCTTATAATTGAATCCTGTATTTGGTCGCCTCTTGTTAAAGTTGCTCCATAACCTTCAATATGTACCGTTTTTAGGTCAGCTTGGGTAAATACAAATCCACCGTATGTTTTAAAAGTGAATCCAGCATCAAAAACTAATTTTGAACCGTCTGTAATTTGGTTTGTCAAGTTTTCAGCCTCCCATGTGTTATGTGTTTTACTTATAGCTGCCAAATCAGATGTATCAACCAATCCAAAATACGTTGCTCTAAATTCCGGTTCATTTCTAACCCAATATCCACCGCCTGAAGCTGCAAAACTGATACCTCCGTCGTCACCTCTTCCCGTTACGTCTGTTGAGTGCCACGTAAAGCGGCCACCCCCATAGTTAAGCCCCGACCAATATGATTTTAAATACACATCTTTGGTTGTCGTGCCACTGGTAGCCCTCAACGCTGTAACGCTGGCTACCTGAGTAACACCGTCACCACCTGAGCCTCCAGATGGAAGCGTTACCTCTTTGGCCGGTTCACCGTCACCGCTCAAACTGATCTTTAAAATGTCACCGGTAACAGATACAGTATCGAGTTTTTGTGGTGTCTTTTTGATAACCATTTTGTTCTGCGAATAAGCAGAAACGGAAATTGTTAAAAGTAAAATACAAATTATCTTATTCATTGAATATCAATATGTTTTGTAACTAAATAAACTACCTTTTTTCATTGTTACAGATGCTCCCGTTTCGCTTGCAAATCCAATCTTAACATCTGCTGGGTTTGTTGTTGTTATTAACGTAATGTCAAAGATTGCGGTCATTGTATAGCTTGTGCTCCCGGTTGTGTTGGCAGTCCATGATGGATCATTATAGCCCCCGTAAACAACTATATTTGAATTTTCGCCATTTGGGGCTACTATGTTTACCGAAAAATCACTATATCCTGTAAGTGTTCCATCTATTAAAAATACCGGCCTTACACCTACTCCTGGATCGCTACTATAAAGCAATGCCTCAACCCTTATTTTATACCTTGTATTATCGTTTGGCTCAAATGTAAAAGGGTAATCTGTTGTTGTTGTCGTATTGTCGGAGCCTAAAACAACGTGCTGCCAAAAGTCGGCAT
This sequence comes from uncultured Bacteroidota bacterium, assembly GCA_937870795.1. Lineage (GTDB taxonomy): Bacteria > Bacteroidota > Bacteroidia > Chitinophagales > Saprospiraceae > JADKBO01. Next base: position 4,430 of record CALMWS010000418.1, read on the forward strand.
CACCTGAATCAAAGATCAATGTATCATTTGAAGTTGAATTAAGGCCGGTTAAAATGGCTCCTATCGTGTCACCTCCTGAAACGTATGGTATTAGGTTGTAAGGGTTTGATGCTAAGTCACCGTAATCGAAAAGCAATGTATCATTATACGATGGATCGATATTTTCAAGGATAGCCCCGATCGTGTCACCCATGTACACATATGGCACTAAGTCAAGTTTTGAAAAATCAAACTTTGTACCTACTCCTATGGTTCCGGTTGTGTCCATCCCTATTGTTACGGCTCCAACAGCCCCGCCACCAGTCAAATAGTCGTCAACAAAAACACCCGTAATATCCCCTGGTAATGTACCACTTGAAGCCCCCGTAATACGCCCGTCTTGGTTTACAATAATGTTGGCGTTGGTATAGCTCCCAGCCGTTACCGTTGTGCTTGCAAGCTCATTATCACCGACTACACCGGTTTGAATTTGAGTAGCAGACATTGGACCCGCAACGTCACCAGCCAATAAATCAGTAACCTTCCAGTCGTCGTTTGGGTCTAAATCCCCCGTGTTTTTTATGTATATTTTACTGATGGACGTATTTTCAGTTACTTCAATCCCTTCCTGTCCTGCTATGTCAATGTTTACACTGCCTTGAGTATTTGAATGTATATGAGCTGAATTTGTGCCACCGGATTCAACGGTTAATAACCCCTCGTTTGTGTTGCTTATGTCGTCAACCACAATAGATGCTATTGTAGCCCCGTCAACTTTTATGTTATATGTTTTTTCTGTTCCAATAGTCAACGTTTGAACGGTTACATTGGGGTGCTTATCGGTTATACTTATCGAATCAACATCACCGTCATGATCGAACATTATTTTATAAATATCTTGACCGTCTGCTATTGTTTGACTTTTTATCCACACGCTATCCTGCCCATTGTAATTAATTGTATCTGAATATGTTACGCCATTTTCAACGATGCTAATAACATTGGTCAACTCATTAAATATTAGGCTGGTTATTTTTTCGTTTGTCTTTGAACAATCGATGGCTGTTTTATATTGAACCCCTCCCGAATAAATGCGTAATGAATCGCTTACACATTTAACTGAATCAATACCACTGCCTCCGCCACTGCCACCGTCGTAAACACTATGCCTATATATCCAAATGCTATCTCCAAACTCGTCAACAGCTCCAAATGTAGCCCGTAAGAACGTGTTTTTTGTACCTGATGGTTGTAATTGGCTTGGCTCAATTCCTACTCCCTGCGAATAAGAAGGCAGCGACACAATGAATGCCGCTGCAATAACCAATAACCTGAGAAAATGAGCTTTTTTTATCTGTTCCATACTATTTTTATTGTTCCATTGGTTAAGGCTGCCCCCGACCAAATAATTAACTTTCCATCTGCTTTGATTGAATATACATTGGTTGACGTTGGTGTTGATGGGCTGTAAGTTTGCACGGTTCCATTCACATAAACCTCTAATTCAATGGCCGGATCAGATACATCTAAGAGAGGAATGTCGTAAACATTGAACTCGTAACCCTGTTGTCTTGTCAGCACATTTATAATTCTTGGTTTGTTATCCTGCTTTAAATGATAATCCTCTTTTTCGCACGTGCCAGATGCGATTGTTAACCAATAAATACCATCTCCGGCCATATTAATTACCTGAGTAGTTGCATATGGTACACGTCCACCAGAAGGTGTTTCAATTTCCCATGTATATGTTGGGCTTGCCGCGTCTGTTGTTGCCGTTAATTCGTTGTTGTTTTGATCGATTCCAATAGTATAATCGCAATCTGTATTCTGTATCACAACATAAACGCCTGAAACTTTTTTACAATTTCCTGCAATCGCATACACATAATATGTACCCGTTGTTAATGCAGTATAAGGCAACGAAGTCGATAACAACGATCCGTTTAGCCTTACTTCGTAAGTTGTTCCCGATATTTCGTTTTCGATATTGGCATTAATTGAATTATTGGTTACAAATGCCTCAATAGTCATTGCGTCGCAAGGGTCAGCCAAATAAATACTGGATGCCGTATAACACCCACTGTTTGTTGCCTCAACTCTATATTCCCCGTACACTCCATTTGTCACCAAAACAGCCCCTGATGAAACAAATTGACCGTTTCGATACCATTTATAGATCGAGGTCCCTGCTATTCCTGAAGCTGTTGCCGTTAGCGTACCGCTTGCATTGGCAATTGATACCGCGTAACCCGTACAACTACCACCGCCACCACCTACACCGGTTTGGCTTATGGTATCCAAATTCAATTCATCACAACAGGCGTTTTTATTTTCCAATTCAATGAACTGGAATTTTAAAACCACCTTAGACATTCCGCCTTGTTGATCCTCTTTAGATACGGTCACATTTTTTACCGGTAACCCTCCAACACTAATACTTTCCGAAATTGCCATTGCCGAAAGCATATTGAAAAATGCCCGTGGCAATACTGCTTCAACCGTGGTATATTTCTTTTGCCTTTTTGCCTTATCAAACGTGCCTTGCTCAGTTACGATTTGTAAGGTTTCAACTTCAAACTCTAATACTTCAGACTGGACGGCATCGTCAAGGTTAACACCAACCGGAGCGGGATCAGTCCCCCATGCGTAATTCATGTCATCGCATAAATTTGACGCCTCAACCTCTATTCCACACGTTGTTTTTTGAATGCAATCGGTGAAAATTTGGTCATCTACATTTATGTAGTAGGTTGTATTTGATGCTAATGTTCCCGTTATCCTGGTTCTTACAAGCGTGTTACCACCTACATCGTAGGTTTGGGTTGTTACGGTTAGTCCTGTTTCGGCATTTGTTGCCATATTAACCAGCTTGGCAGACGTGTATTCGCCTGTCAAAATAAAGTCAATATCCTTTAGCTTGTAAATGACATATGTTCTAATATCCCGTCGATTAGAGTGCCATGCAAACGGGTTAAATGCTCCTGTATTCGCTATCATTTTTTAATACCCATTTTCATTACTCCTTTGGAATATTCCATTTTAGTGATTAGCCAAGTACCATTTGCGATCTTTGCGCTGTTTCCGGGGTTTAACTTAATGAAATCCTTTAAACTTCCTTCATAGGTCAATTCACTTGTCATACCTAAAGAGTACCCTGTAAATGATACACTTTCACCGTCATGAATACCTTTTTGAAGTGGTCTATTTTGATAGTGGAACCTCCTTATTAGGTTAGCTATATACATACCAGTATTAAGACCAATTAGATTTGCCCCGTCCGTCTGAACGATATAGAATAGCTTTTTGTATTCGTCTTTTTCGTAATCAGGGTTGTTGATCGTTCCAATTACATCGGTTATTATTTGCTCTATTGGGGTCTCTTTTTCCTGTGCATCCCCTAAAACATCGTATGTTATTTTGGTTTCATATCCTGAAGGCGTTAAGGCAGCAAACCTCCAAGTCTCAGAACCGGTCAACTCCTTGTTTACGTCTATTTCGTCACTAAGACCATATTCTTTGCCGTTGGTGGTAAAATTGAAGCCCTTAGTACCAAAATATGATACGTGTTCAATTCTTAATACATTGCTTACCGTATCATTGATGATAAGCAAATTAAACATTGTGGAAATGCTTTCAATAAACTTTTTGGCCTTTAGATTTCCTGATATTCCAAAACTGTCATTTATTGCACCCTCTCTAATTATGTCATAAGATTGTATAATCTTTAAGTCTTGCATATAAATTGAAGCATATTCGTAAACTTCATTGTTTGGCTGGCTCGAATCGCTGTTGATCCCAAAGAAATTTGATACCAAACTTAATCCGGTACATTCAAATATCTTTTCTACCACGTCATTAAATGAAATAGAATTGCTTATCTGCTTTTCAATTACATAAGGGAACCTACCACGTATAAAGGTAGCTGCAATATAATTTGATGTGTTTTGGCTTATTGGATCAAAGTATGGTACATTAGTTAATATTGGAGCATTCCAAATAGTTGGGGTTATATTGCTAAAATAGTAAGTACCAGGAGAACCCGGAATTTCTACCCATTCAGGCGAATGTTGAACACTTGAAGTAATCCGGTTGTATATAACTACCATATTGCAGATATGCCCCGCATATTGCTCTGAATCCCCAAATGTAGGATCGCTTATAGTTGTTGAAAATGGTATGGCATTAATTAAAACATAAGTTACCGTCCATGTACTGCCTTGATCCGGTATGCCTCCAAGTTTTTGTAATACATACTGCAATGTTGGTTCTTCGTCTTGTTGGAATCCAAGTATAATTTCTGTTGCGTTGTATTTAAATTCCTCTTTTGTGCCTTGAATAGTTCCAATTGTGGTAGGTGCAAAGTCAAATATATTTACCTCAAAATCCTTAATGCAAGTCAAGACATCTTTAATAAATATCTTTTTTGAGTACAAACAAGACCTATGTAATATCGTACCCTCATTGTGCATTATATTGCATTGGATTGATATTTCATCAACCCCGCAAAGCTCTGTTGCAGTGGCGTCTTCTATGCCTTTTCCGCTTAGTGTTTGCTCCAATAACACATCATATGCGGTTCCTTCAAACTTAACATCAGCGTTAAACGAACGCTTTATTTTGTTTGAATCCAACTCCTTAATCAACGTATAGTCGTCGATTGGCTGGGTAATTCCTAATGATGGTATTTCTATTGTCATTTATTCTTTAGGTCTGGTCTTAATTGTACAGCAAGTTCTGGGCTTATCCATCTTAACCTATGACGGCAGTTATACCCCCCGCAATCTAACTCAGGTACATATCCATCATTTTTGCCTTGCCAATCTTCATTTGCCCATTCTTTTATTTCGTCCTCAGTAAATACTTTTCCGTTTTTTCCTTCACAAAATGCCCGTGAGCTATCAATTACCCCGCCTTCATACATTGCGTGCTTTAATCCCAATTCTTTGCGTATCTCATTAGCTCCTGCTCTTTGGTATTGGCTATAAATGTCCTTTGTCCATCTATCCCAATATTTAGCAATAGCCCCTTCAACTACAATTTGTTTTTTTAATGCATCTCTAAGTTCCTTTAAACTTACCCCCTCGTACTTTGACATCAAAGAGACAGATTTTAGCTTTATATTTGAAAACACAACGCTTAAATCTGTTTGCGCCTCAATGCTCCTTTTTGCGCTTTCCATTACCGTTTCTTTCACGATCTCAGATACAGCAACAGCACGTGGATCAAAATCTTTTGTTTGGTTTGCAGTCTCGTTGAAGATTTCCTCGATGCTGTCAAAAACAAACTTTGCAAATAATATCAAATCTTTTTCCAAGCTCCTTGTTATGGCTTTCCATAAACTTTCAACTACCTTGACATTTCCACCGACTTTTATCTTTTTGTCTTGGATATCCAGCTCACCGGTGAAATGATCCAATACGGTATCGTATAGCTTTTTTTCAAGTTTTTTAACACGCCTTTTCGTGTCTTCTATCAACCCATCTATTAAATCGTCCATTAGGCATTCAAATTAACACGTGGCAATTGATCTGATGGCATGGAAGCTATAATGGCATTTACCTCGTCTTCTATTAGCTTTAGCCTTATTTGGTGGGGCTTCTTATCAAAGTCCTTTACCTTGTCTTCAATATTCCTTTTGATGTCAACCCAATAGATGTATTTAATTCTTAATGGGTCTTTAGCGTCAAGCCCTGCTATTATTGACGTTCTTTCTTGTTCCGTTTTATCGGATAAAGGCATGTACTGTTTCCAAATGCTAAACTTATCCAAATAAACCGGGTTATCTACGTGCTGTTTTTTCATAATAGAAAAGTCAATAACATTTACTATCTCCATTGGCACACCAGCTTCAATCGCTTTTGCTCTACGATCCAACAAGGTGTCGAGGTCTTCAAGTTTAAGATTTAATGCGTAGCCGTGCGATATTTGAACATCACGGTAACCCATCATATCGCAGTAACATTCTACCGCCCAAATAAAAAACTCCGATACCTGTTTGCCTAAGTTCCCTAAAGCGGAATACATCCCCTTTAAATCTACAAGGGTTTCGGTTGCAGTTTTGGCAACGTCTGATTTGGTTGTGAAGTTTGAAGAGAAAACCGTTTTTACGATTTCGTTCTCAATTTCTTTTATGTCCGACTTCCTAAGATTCAGTATTTCCGGTGCGACGTGTTCAGTGTGGATCATTTTATCCAACGTAATTGGATTATCTTGACCTGCTATTGGCTCAGGTAAATAAATGATGTCCTGGTTAGATGTATGAATTTTTAGCCCCGTACCGTTACAATTTGAACATTTTACAGGCCCAGTCATGCCGTCGATACACTCGTAATGCGACCCTTCAATTTCTACTCGGGCGTTACATCTTGGAGCATAAGCGAATGTTTTTACAATGCCATGCAGAGCCTTTGTAACATCCAATTCTGAACCCTCCCAAATAAGGGATTGGAATAGTTCGCTGGCTCCCTCAAAGATCGATACGCACGTCTTAAATTCTGTTTCAGGGTTCTTTTTCCATCCCAATAAGAAAGCGTAATTTTTGCCGGTACTTGTACGGTAAACGGTATAGTCGCCCACAAACTCGTTGGCCTCTTTATCCCTCCCCTCCTTAAAGTCAATTACTCCTTCATTGTGGTATAAACGATAATCAGTAAACTTGTCTCTTTTTATTTTAATGATGACAAATTGCAGTTGACCGCTTTTGACGTAGTACCTGAATATCATGTCGGACGGGATAACGCTAAACTCTACGTCGTCATATTTGTTTTTCCCAAATACGCAAAATGCGTTTGCATCGATAAGGTTCCAATATTTAACCGTCTCAAATGCAAATGCTTCTAAATTTTCATTATATATCCAGTTCTCAATGTCTTCCTGCTGTTTTGTGTTTGATGTTTGGATTGCTTTTGCCGCCTTATCTAATACGGTCAATTCATCAAATACATTTTCGATCTTTCGGCAAATGTGCTTTGTCTTGGTACGGGTTATTCTTTCTCTTTGCTCTTTTTGTTCCTTAGTCTCTTCTTTACGGTAATTTAAAAGCCATTCTTTTTGACCTAAACCAGTGTACATGGCTTTGTTAAACTTAGCCTCATCAGTGACAAGTTTATAGTATTCGTGAGGCTTGTTTTCTTTGATTGCCTCCTCAAATATTTTAATATAATCAAGCATACCACAAATTTAAGGGTATGCACTACACTAATCTTTGCCCGTAAACTCTTTGTGATGATTGTGTTACAGCTAAACCAGCGTTAGCAACCGCATAATACCTTAACCCATCAATGTAGTGGTTAAATTTGTCTATTGGTACTTCTATAAATTCACCGTCTTTTTTTACCCATTCGTAATTATCCATTTCTTCCATTGCGTTGAGGCTGGTTTCGTGAACGAAGTGCTTGTACTGCTTCAAAACATTGATACCATGATTTACCGATCCTGCAAACTTCTTTGTTTTGATTAATATCCAGCCGTAAACCGACAATTCTGCCACCTCCTTTGGTATATTATCGCAGTAAATCGGTATTCGTTTGTCAACACCAACCTTTAACATAAGATCGTTTAAATCGCGCGTCAATAGACCCGTTTTATAAATGATCTCCTTTGAATAGATTGCGTCACCAACGATTTTTGCCTCACCTAAAGCTGTCACATCGTTTGTAAATCCAAAGTCAAGAAAATAACCCCTGCTTTTGCCGTATTCCGGCCAATCTCTGAAGGTTTGGTATTCAGGTATTATTAGCCCCTCTCGTTTGCCGTCCATACCCAAAACATAAACAGCGTATTTATACGGGTCGTCTTTCCACATATTTTCAATACGCCTTTTGGTGTCCTCGTCTAAGGCTTTATTGTCATGGTACGTTGTTCGTGTTGTGTGGTAAGGAATATAATCGGCTAAGTTTGGCTTTACCTTTTTGTGCCACCAAAATTTTGCCGTTGGGTTCCAGTCAATTATTACTTTTTTTGATTTGATAATTAACTGCTCCGCTATCTCCCATGATTGGTGGTTGCACTCATTAATAAAAACCCCGTCTCTTTTACCGGATTTGGCTTTACCAATTGTATCTATGGTTTTGAAAATAATAAATGACTTACCGACTTTCCATTTACGTGTAGTTTTGTTTACCATCACCCCGATTGGCATTTTGTCCATTATGTCCAACCAATCTTTATAAGCCCCTGTTTCCATTTCGGTTGATGCCTGACCGACAACTAACCAATCTTCTTTTATTTCGCATTCAGCCAGGTAAATTGCTAATGCCGCAAGTGTACCGTAAGTTTTCCCTGAATTGTGGACTAAGAAATTGTCCTCAATAAAATAGTTTGTATTACCGTCAATAGATAAGTCGTAAACAAATGGAACGTTATTATCGTACTCCCATGATTCAATTTCGTCTAAGCGGATTTCCATAAGGTTTGGTCATTTACAATGTCCTTTATATGCGACTCTGTTACCCCGTACTTTTTAGCCAATTCCTTGCGACCATAATACCGTCCATGCTCTTTTGCCCACTTCCTTATTTCCAAAACTTGCGTGGCGTTCAATTTTGCGTTTATATTTTCTGATCCACTTTTCATAGATGATGGATTATTAAGAACCCTATAAGAGTGGAGCATATTTTCTGATCTTGTACAGTATTCAAGATTTGCAACACTGTTGTCCGTCTTTATGCCGTTTTTGTGATTTACGGTTAAATCGCTTTGTCCAAAATAGGCAAGTGCAACTATCCGGTGAACTTTTACGGTGCAATACTTGCCATTGTCAGATAATAGCATGGTTCGCAAATAGCCGTTTGCATCTTTTGCCGGCTTAATTACTTTTGTCAATCCAGTCCTTTTGTAATCCTTAGAATAAAGGCTACCATCTTCAGTTGCAAAATATCTGCTAAATCCTGGAATCTCTTTCATCAAATTGTTTTAAAATTTCACTAATTGGAACCCATTTTTGTTTGTAAAAAAATCTATGGTCTTCCGTACAAGTTATTGATTTTCCGCTTTTTAACATAATTTTTACAGTCCTTTTTTCATTAGCGTAACGAAACACATCTTTTACATCTTTGAACTCAATAAGGCCATCATTTTCATTGAACGACTTTACTAAATCACCTTTTTTTATTTCCGAAATAGGCTTACTTCCATTGGCTGTTATTACCAATGTCTCAGGGGCAAAACAATACGTCCCACCTTGATGCGCAATTAACCTATAACCACGTTTTAATGCCGCCACTGTTTCCAGCAGCACCCTGTTCGGAGCTATCACTTGTTGTTGATTGGCTTCTTGCATCCATTAATCTTTTTAGTACTCTGTAAAAATATACTCTCAGATGCTCAGGTTTTAGCTCTTTGTCGTCGTTGATCAGGGAGCTTGCACAAAACTCTTCAGCGGCTTTTCTCATGTCAATGCCGGCCTCTTTACACTTTAGGGCATAGCCGAACCATACCCAATCAACCATTGTGCTATGGTGGATCACTCCTGCAAATGTTTTATTTCTTGCTTTGCTCATCTATGTGGGTTAGTGTTTCATAAAGTTTAATAAAGTCAAAGTGTGGCATTCTCCTTAGATATTCGATTGGGTAACCGGATTTTTTTGTTACGTATAAAAATATTTTAGTGTCCAATTCCTCAATTTCGGCTACGCTTGGGGTGAATCTTTGCCTTTTTCGTTTTCCATTTGCCTGTTGTATTCTTCCACGAATCCTGGCGTCGCTATACTCGCAAGCAAAAAAAAATCTCTTATTGGAATATGTTTCCAGTCTTCAAATTTCTTTGCAATTATGGCATCATTAAATTCTCCAACGTCTTCACCGTCCTCATTACAAAATAAGGCGCACATTTCAAGTGGTTTTGGTGCTTGTTGGGTATTGTACCTATTAATGAATTTTATCTTTTCATCAGTTTCCGATTTGACAAATGAGATTGCAGCTAATATGTCATTTCCGGTTGTTACGGATTGGTTCATTTTAACGTAACTATCAAACACTTCCTGAAACATTACACCCAAAGCCACCGATGTAGCGTATCTCATGTAATAATGCCACCTACCAGCACTTATATTCTCAGGGTCTATCCGGTAAATAGTTCCGCTTTTGCCGGTTATTATCTTTTTCTTTAAGTCGATCATTTGTACTTACTTAGTATATATTCTAATAAAACAGCCATTAGCATTGCTAAGGCAACTAATCCAATAATAGCCAAAAAGACTATCGTTTGATTTGTTAGTGGTTCGATCATGTCTTAAAATGGTAAGT
>CALMWS010000419.1 GCA_937870795.1 uncultured Bacteroidota bacterium
AACCTAGTCGGGTAACATTGTGATTCTGCGGGCCAAACTCGGTAGTAGAATTGTAATACCCCACAAAATTATTACCATTTACCCCCAACATCACACCGGTTGCATTGCCCTCAACATTGCCTCCCGATGCACCAAATCGCAATTCACTGGCCAACACGCGTACGCCATTGTTTTCAATACCCCCGCTCACGTTGGTCCAAGGGTTGGAGTCGTTGTCGGGTGCCGCTTCCCATTGCTGGGTGTTGAAAGGAAACCATTTTAATACGTAACCCTGGCTTGGACTAGCTGCAGAAACATTTCTTCCCTGCAATTGGTTGGCATTCCAGATGGCAGTGGTATTGGTAGCGCTTATTGTATTCGAGGCGATGGTAATCCCTGTTCCTGCTGTATAAGTACCTGCCGGGCCCGTTGCACCTTGCGGACCTGCTGGCCCTGTTGCTCCCTGGGGGCCAACCGCACCGGTGGCTCCTTGCGGACCCGCCGGGCCTGTTGCTCCTTGTGGTCCCGCAGGACCGGTGGCTCCTTGTGGACCTGCCGGGCCTGTTGCTCCCTGAGGGCCTACTGCACCTGTGGCTCCCTGTGGGCCTGCCGGACCTGTATCACCCTGGGGGCCTTGTGGACCAACATTCCCTTGAGGGCCCTGTGGGCCAACGTCCCCCTGAGGGCCTTGTGGACCCGGTAATCCCTGCGGACCCTGGTCTCCTGTCATACCCATTGCACCTTGCGGACCAGCCGGACCTGTTGCACCTTGTGGGCCTGCAGGACCTGTTGCTCCTTGGGGGCCTGCCGGGCCTGTTAATCCTTGGGGGCCTGCCGGGCCTTTGATTTGACCTACCGCAATCCAGCTGGTGCCATTCCATAAATAACCTGTGCCTGTGTCTTCTGTGATCACCATATCTCCCACATTCCCTGCATATGCTGGATCAAGGGCAGCTGCATTGGGCACAGTGCCCACTATACTAACACCGGTTCCATCTTTGCCAGGGTCACCTTTGGGGCCCGGATCGCCTTTGGGTCCTGGTTCGCCCTTGGGACCGGTGGCCCCAGCCGGACCTGTGAAAGCGCTGTAATTAATTTGAGAGTTGCCAATTTCATTGTAAGGACCATTGGCAGATTCACCGCACAATACACTTAAAATTTTTGCGCTGCCCTGCCATGATATGCTGGCAATGTTGCCAAATACAGGAGTGCCGTTTCCAACGGTGACTGATAAAAAACCAAAGGCATCGGTCACCGGCGCTTGTGTTTCTGCATATAGAAGAGTGCCACCTACACTGCCTTCGTAGATCTCAAACCGAAGAAAAACTTCGGTATTGGATTGTACATGACCCGAAGCATCGCGTACAATGGTTTGATAATTGAAGCCCTGTGCCTGCATTAAGATCGAGCTAAACAGACAAAAAAGTAAAATGATTCCTACCCTCATTTCTTATAATTTTATTATTTTTTCTACATGGAGAATGCTGTGGTTACCCGCTGTAACTTCAAGTAAGTACATTCCGGGACCTAGATGTGACATGTCCAAAAAAGCCTGGTTTGGGAAAATACCCAAGTCCATGCCCATGGCATTTTTAAGTTTAATATACGTGCCGTCTATCCCTTTGATTTCAAGAAAACAGCCGTTGTTGGTGGGGTTGGGAAAGATACGAATACTGGGCGATGTTGGTATATCGGGTAGTGAAGTAACCACATCTCCCCCACTGAGTGGTGGGCTGAAGAAAAAAGAACCACACTGTCCGTAGGCTCCGTGAAGGCTTCCTGTAAGTGATTGAAACTGAAAAGCACCGCAATTGCCTGTTTGATACGAAACGGAAGGCAAAGGGGTAAGATTACACTGGCCTGAAAGTTTTTCAGACCCAACCATTAATCCGGTCACCACCAAAGCCATGAATATTCTCACTGTAAACATATAAGCTCCATTTTCTCTTCTCAAAAGTAAATGGAGCTTATCAAGCAGCCTAAATCAGGGCATCACATAATGATGTGAAGATAGATTCCAGGCTATTTTTCGCTATTAAGAACTGTATAATTGAATTGTCAGGTTTTTCTAAACCAAATCCAAAAATAGTTTTTTTCAAATAATGGCGCATTGTATAAATCAATCGAAACTACCTGATCTGTTGTTGTTGTTTGGTCTGATTTCCAATAATATTCAACCCTATATTTAAAGTTTTTCAAATTGGTCCTTATCCCATTATTATCATCTATATTGTATCGGCTAAAATTTAATGGCCCTTCAACTCCGGGCGATCCAAAGTAAGTATCATGTGGCAAATTGCTAATGTCAAAACTTGCTGTCCATGTTGCGATGGATGCATCTGACTCATAAACATCGCGGGTCTCTATGTGTGCAGAAAGGATCTTTTGAAAATCAGCCGAAAAAGTATAAACCATGGCATGATCTTTTTTGACTTTTGACCATTGATCTGCAAATTCAAAATTTTTGCTGACGGTCAGTGTTTGTGCAGCCAATTGATATTGAATGGCATCCCAGTTGATTTCGCTCCTATCTTCTGATCTGACACTCAAACCCTGGGTTATGCCATTGGAAAAAGTTGCTGTTGTAAGTGATAAATCCATATAAAAATCATTGCTCTTCTTAATAAACTCCTGCAATACTGAACCCCCTGCTTTTGTCTTTTCACTATTGACCTGCAAACCTCCCAAAACAATGTAGGCAATAATTTCATCGCCTTCTGAAAAAGACAAAGTAGAAGCTTCAAATTTACCATTGGTTGCTTTTACCTGAATGGATTTGTTTTTGGTATAGTTCCACAGGGTTACATTGCTGTTGTATGAAAAGATAGTCGAATATTCAGTATTTCTTGTAATATTTACAGAACCATAAATTTTACCAGCTCCTGTTGAAATATCATCAATACTGATTGTCATTTCTGGCAAAAACCTTTTCATAACTTCAGGTGCAATACCAATGAGGTTGCTAAGCAATACTTGTGACTGAGACTTGGCAACATCCAGGTCTACATAGGCAGAAGCAGTACGATAATTGGTAGCTAGTGCTCCTCCAAAATAATACCTGTCTTTACACATTTTAATTTTGTGATTGCCAAAGTTTTTATAAAAAGTAAATTCTTCCGGCACGTATTCCCATCCTCCGCCTGTTTCTCTGGCATAAGGAAGGTCATAAGGTTTTGAAGGTCTGATTACCGGTTTGATGGGGCCCACACCATTGCCATACACGGTTTGATTGGTAAAAAAATTTTCGTTGGTGTAAAGAGCTAGTGAATGAAATATCTGTCTGATTGAGTCTTTATTTTTAATACTGTTAATTAATGATGCATCCCAATAATCCTGCGGGTTGGAAGGAATATAACCAATGCCCCGAATGGCATTTTCCAATGGATCTGCATCACCAGGAGGGTGCCCGTCATTGCGAACATGCACAGGGCAGACCAAATCACCCAATGCGTGTAATGACTCTCCCAAACTTCGCCACGCATGAGCCATCAACTTATCTTGTTTGGTTCCATCAGTTTCCTGCATGGCCAGGATAAAACTCGTTTTTCCATCTTCCCAAGAATTGAGCGATGTTAAGCCATTAATCCCCGTAGTGCCAGTTGTTACTGCTCCATTGTATTCAAGAGCCCATGATAAAATATCCACTTCGGGGTTAACCAGACTAAGTCCGGTTGGAAAATCTGTAAGATAATGTTTGCCTCCATCCAATCCTTTAGGGTCGTAAAAGTGCCTTATGGCTTGCAGGGCCTCAGGTTCATCGGCAGAATAACCCCCGTGTCGAACCCATTCTTTGAAGGTTTGATTCATAGTTCCTTCTGTAATGGTCAATTGACCGGGAGCTGTAACACCTTCTCCCTTGATGGTAGTATTGGGTTGAATAAAATAATTCTTCAGCAAAGGATCTGATGGCATTTGTTGGATAAATGCATCTGTTATTGCATCGTTGATGTAGGTGTGCATATTTTTATTATCATAAGCAGATAATATCATTGCCAACAAGATATAAATGAATACACCAGTAATAAATGATAATTTGTTTTTCATCACAAAATTTTTAAAATGTGATACGATTTATGGAATGCATCATGAATGTTTCTTTGTTCTTACAAGCGTATTATTTTTATAGTTCCATCGGCTTGTAAGGCAAAATCGACAGTATAAGGGAGTCCATTCCAGTCAAACTGGTACTCGATAAATTCATCTCCATATCCAACTGTAGTCCGATTGTTGAAATCTCTTGCAAACTGCTGCAAAGTGGCAGCCCCTGCGTTCTCTAAATCTGACTTTGATCTTTCAATGGCTACATCAGAAAGATAAGGTAGTACCTTGGATACTTCGCCTGACGCAAATGCCTGTTCTACTTCCTCCGCTGCTTTATTGGCTTTTGTCAAATCAAGCGTTGTTGTTGGATCATCCACAGGTGGTTCATCATCCTTATTGCAGCCGACCGGTATGGCGTGAATTAAAAATGCAGTTAAAAAGCCCAGAAAAGCTAGCTTAATAAAATTAAATTGCCATCTCATGACATTGACGATTTTAAGATTATATGGGCAGAACGTCTGCCTCCACCCCTATAATTTACCATCAAAAAACAATGGAAATCAACGTTATAATTCAGGCAATAAGATGAGACAGGTCATTGACAAATAGGTGGAATTTAGAGCAACTTTGTATTTTATTTTCTGTATCCTCTTACAGGTAACGCGTCCAACTCAGGTTTATACCTGTAAATTGAAACTTTTATGTATTCATGAATGCAAACCACCTATTTTCAAAAAGAGAATATAATTTTTTATGGTACAGGCATTCAGACTGTTACCAATTTTTACAAGTTTCTTCAATTTTTCACCTTCAGCAACATTTTTATTCTATATTTCACTTATTTTGGCTTTCAATATATTTGCTATCATATAGGAGCGGATATTTCATCAATGAAACGTTTGCTGAATTAATATTGAAACTGGTATGAGGGTACTACTTATATTTTTTCTTCACTTTGCTTTGTATTTCAACCTATGTGCACAATGCACCTACCTGGCCTACGATGGTTTCAACTATAGTTCCAATCAGGCCTTGCAGGGTCTATCTGGGGGTACGGGCTGGCAGGCTCCCTGGAATACCCAAAACAACAACAACAGTGTCCCGGGTTACCAGACACAGGGAATTACTTCCCTCAACTATTCGGGACTTACTTCACTGGGTATATTTGGCCAGGGAGGAAGCCAATACCTCACTACCGGAAGGCGACTCAACACCTCAAGTCAAGGGCCCTTCGCCAATTACGTTGCTGAAAACGCAGATGTTATCGGGACTGAAACTGGTGATACATTGTGGATGAGTGTATTGCTCAGCAAACTCACAAACGACGATCAGGAAATGTGGGTAGATTTACACGACAACAACATTTCCTGGTGCTCGGGATGCAGCGGGCAGCACGTAGCAGTTGGTTATTTTGGAAACAATTCGAATGTCAATGGTCAGCGACGTTGGACCATAAGAGTGGGTAATAATTATTTCCCAACTGATAGCATCATTACCGTTAATGAAACTTCTTTGTTAGTAGTGCAAATCCTATTTAACCCTGGCAACACCCAGCTTTCATTCTTCGTCAATCCTCCCCTGGGATATGTGGGCCCTGGCCAGGCAGCATGGGTACAAAGTACCGGCACAAATGCTGCTATCAGAAGTGCGGCAGTATACCTGGGCAACAACGCTAACAGTGCCGCTGTTGATGAGCTCAGATTTGCAACCAGCTATCCCTGTGTGGCACCAGATAATAATGTTGCCGTTAATTTGCCACCTACCGCTTCTATTTTTGCAAATCCCATTATAGGACAACGTCCATTGACTGTCAATTTTAATGCAAGCGCATCAACAGATCCTGAAGGGGGTAATTTAACCTATCTATGGAATTTTGGAGATGGTTCTTCCACCCAATCAGCAGGGGTCGTCAGCCATACCTTTACAGCTTTGGGAGAATTGACCACCAGTCTGATGGTTACCGACCCACTTGGGTTAGAACATACAGCTTACCAAACTATCACCGTTACAGACGAGAACGGCCATTTTCCCTGTCAAACCTCTGTTACAAGTTTACAAATGGCTTCCTGCAACCAAAACAATGGACAAATCAGAATCAATACCCAAAACACCAATTTTATCTTAAGGAATCACCTTGGCAACAGCTTACCTATCACCAATGGCAATGAATACCATCAACTGAGTCCGGGTAGGTATACACTTATTGTAAATGGAATTAGTAATACTTGTTACGACTCCATGACACTTCATGTAAATATAGACAGCGCCAGTTGCCAGGGATGGCAGCCATCTGTCTGTGCCATGCAGCTAGGGACCAACCTCGGAGGCTTTTCTGACTGGAGTGTAGAGCGCCCCTTAAAAAATCTGTTAAAACATGTTAGGTCTGAAATCCTGACGTATGAAGACAATTGTTTTTGCTGGAATTCAAACGTACTGGATGAAATTTCTCTGGACCCTCAGGGCTTCCCAAGCTATGCCCCTCAACCTACGTCTGCAGGAACTACCAAATTGAGATACGTTATTTCAGCAGACGGTGGTAATTTCAGACGAGATAGCTCCTACCTACTCCTTTACGATGGATTAGGTACCATCAGCTTTGGTGGAGCCATTTCCATTACATCCAGCACCCCGGGCAGAATTGCCTTCACTGCGCTGGACAATGGCAATGTAAATTTTAACATTGAATATTCTGACGCCCTCAACCACATCAGAAACATTCGGATTGTAAGGCCTCAACACGAAAATGCCGATCTCCAACACGATGCTTTTTATGAAATCTTCAAGGACAAAATATCCCCTTTCCAAACACTTCGTTTTATGGATTGGGGCAATACCAATGGTAATACCAATGTAAGCTGGGCAGATCGGGCCAAAACAGATTTTTTTACTTATTCAGGTCCAAAGGGAGTACCCTATGAAATCATGATTCAGCTGTGCAATGAACTCGATAAAGATGCATGGATCTGCGTACCACATCAGGCCGACTCCAATTATGTTGCCAATATGGCCCAATTGTTTTTAGATAGCCTTGATGACCATCTCAATATTTACCTTGAGTATAGCAATGAAGTGTGGAATTGGATCTTTCCACAGGCTCACTACAATGATGACAACAGGCCCGGAAATCTTAATTATGGTAGAGCCATGGCGGAAAAGGCAGGAAAGACTTTTACCATCTGGCACGACGTTTTTGGTGATCAGGCCTGCCGTGTCAAAAGGGTACTTGGCATCCAGGCCGGTTTCAATTATTTGAATGAACAAATTCTTTCACAGCTTCCTCAACATGCCTGGGATTATGGCAGTCCAACCCATTATTTTGGACTTGATCACAGCACTACCGGCAATCCAAGGTTGGACCTTCTGGGCAGCAACGCTACACCAACTGATATATTGGCCAATGCCCTCAACGCCTGGAATGGTTTCAGGCCGCTCGTTAAACAGGACTACAGAAACATTCAGGTGTTCGGCAAAGAAGTAATCACATATGAAGGTGGCCAGCACTTTGTGGGCAATTCGTTTGGAATCCCATATCCCTACCAGCAAGCCATGTGGGACGCACAAAATGATCAGGGTATGTATAATTTATACGATCGTATGCACGATTCCATTCGCATGTGGGGCTGTCAACTGGCCACCAACTTCAGTCTTGCCTCGGTTCAGGAAAGTGTATATGGTTCATGGGGTGTATTGAGCGATATCGAAATACAGCCTCCTTATACCATTACTGCCAAAAAATACCAAGCCGTACTGGACAATGGCCCTAATAATATTTGCAAATATCAAATCACCTGGCAGGGCACTGGCAATAGTCTGTGGAGCAATCCCTGCAACTGGGATAAAACCAGAATACCACAAGCTATGGATCATGTAAGTATACCAGCCAATACCCCACATTCTCCTCAGCTCGATGTCAACAGCTCTGTTCGTTCGCTGTATGCTGCCCTCAATGTTACGTTTGAAATATTGACCGGTTTTGTTCTTCGGCTGGTGCCCTGAATGAGCCCTCTTTAGTACCTGATCTTACCTCAGAACTACAAACGTTTACCAAAGCATTTGCAACTTTTCAAACATTTTTTCATCTTTACAATAAAACAAACTAAATGCCAGCCTTAAATGTAAGTCGCCAACTGCTGATCAATGCACCTGTTGAAAAGGTGTACCACAATATTTTTGATTTAAGTGAATGGGTTCAATGGTCGCCCTGGTTGATCATGGACCGCACTACCAAGGTCAATGTTTCTGCCGACAAAAGATCTTATGATTGGGAGAGCAAACGCATTGGCAGTGGCAACATGAAAGTGGTTGATCATGAAGAAAATAAATCGGTAAAATACGACCTCAACTTTCTCAAACCCTATAAATCGCATGCAGATGTGACTATGACCGTAAGTGCTGCGAATGGGGGAACCCTGGTTACATGGTCAATGGCTTCCAGCCTACCCTTCTTTTTATTTTTTATGAAAAAATCGATGGAAGCCTTTATCGGCAACGACTTTGAAAGAGGGCTGAGGATGCTTAAAGACTGGACAGAAGATGGGGCCGTACACTCTCAGCTTAATTATACCGGCTTTGGTGAATATGCAGGCTGTCAATACATTGGTTTGAAACGCAGTTTTACCACAGCGGATGCCTCCAATTTCATGACACAAGATTTCACCAAACTAATGGGCGATTGTAGGGGAAATGAAAATACAAATGCAGCTGCCTGTTTCTGTATTTACCATGAGTGGGACCTCATCAAAGGCAAGGTTACTTACACTGCAGGCGTACCCGTACATTCTATGCCAAACCCTCTTCCGGAAGGTTATATTTCAGGTACCATTCCTGCCACCAAAACTTACACCCTCCAACATTTGGGCAGCTACAACCACCTGGGCAATGCATGGGCTACCTTGTATGCCATGATGCGAAACAAAGAATTTAAGCTGCGCAAAGGGATAGATGCCTTCGAAACCTATGGCAACAGCAT
>CALMWS010000420.1 GCA_937870795.1 uncultured Bacteroidota bacterium
ATCATCTCCTGCTGCTCCTGAATGGCTTTTACCAGGTGAGGAATCAAGCCGGTGTAATGGATGGCCAGCGTTCCTTCTTTGTTAGAGGTTACCAGTTCAGGAAATATTGTTTGCAACTCTTGAGCTATGAAGCCTGATTTTACGCATTGATCTTTGACTAGATCTCTCCAATTGTAACTTACGGCTCTAAGCTTGGTGATGTTTGAAAGAGAACTGGTAATCGGCTGTATATTTGTTTTCAACTTTGCATCCGATGACTGGTACAATTCTGTGCAATAAACATTACTGTTTGTATAAATATTACCGGTTGCCGACACCACACCCTCAAAATACCCCGCCGCACAATCTCCAATACCTTTGGCAAACAATCCACAGCAATCTGCATAACTGTAATTGGGTGGACTTAGGTTGCCATTGGCTACGGCTCTTACGCCAATCACCTGGGTACTGTTTACATCATTTGCATAAAAATGACCCGCTGTATTGGATGTGGTTGACCCTGATGCAAATGATAGAACTCCCTTGTTGATTCCTGTAGTAATTCCTTCAGACCTAAATTCACCAGCCAAGTTGGTGGTTCCACTTGGGCCAACTTCAGCTTTCATTCCCGTATTCACCCCTCCACCATTTGCATAGGTGTATAAACCATATGAGTTATTACCCTGATTTCCGGTGTTCTGGTTAATGGAAAGGCCATTGGCGTTGGTACCCGTTCTGTGACTGGCAATGTTTAACTGTGCATTACCTGGGATATTCGTGCCAACAGTTACCTGCCCACCATAGTCATTCAATATCAGCTTGCTCGATACCTTACCTCCCCTCAGATATGTATCCTCTGCCGTACTATAATTAAAATGGGAAACATTGGATGTGCCGAAAAAAGCCGCAGTACCATCAACACCACTTCCTCTTTCAACAGCAAGGCTGGCATTGGGTGAAAATGCATAATTATTGGATATACCTACATTTCCTCCCACAAATTTCATGAAAGTGCTACCATTGGTTATTTCCAAATTGGTGCCATAACCACTTGCAAGACCGGCATACGTGGATCCCAGGTAGGTATATAATGAACTCGAATTTCCCTGCCAACTTTGATAGTATCCCACTCCATTTCGATTTATGTGAAAAGGATAGGGTGAGTTTGGTGCTCCCACACCCAGGTTTCCCTTTACATTTAGATTGTTGTCAATAATCATATTACCATTAGCCACTATAGAATCTCTTACTCGGAGATCACCATCAATATCCAATTCTTTTGTTGGATTTGACGTTCCTATGCCCACACGACTTGCTCCTGAATACATATAATTGGGGTTGCCAGCCTTGTACCAGATGCCATATTCAGGCGCATCTTCTCCATAGTAGGAAACAGGCTTCCATTTTTTTCTCTTACCGTCGTAAATAAAGCTGATCACTCCTCCTGCTTTCAACTGAATTGAAGAAGCATTACTCCCTGTCGTGTTGGGTTCATACAATTCTATCATGTTCAGGCTGTCTTCCGCTGTAGGCGGCATAGGTGGAAATGTATTGTTGGGGTTACCCAAATGTTGTATGTTGGTATTATTGATATGCGTAAATAGGTGGATAATTTCTCCGTCATTTCCCCCTATTATAGCCATTATAGCAGGTGGTAAAGAGCCGCAATTGTTGTCTTCCACCAAATGGATGACTGACTTCCTTTTGTTGGTGTTGTCAATGGTTTTTAACTGATTCATAGAAATAGCACAGGGTAGAATAATGGTGTCACTCATCAACGCAAGCTCCCCGTCTATTGACAACCTGCTTAATGGTTCTACTACATTGATACCTACATTGCCACTGTTGGTGTTAATAATGTGGTTACCGGCAACTGTCCAGTGTTCCCCCGAAGTTCCTCCTATTTCGTTGTACCTGCTCACTACATGCCATAAGCTATCGGCTGCCAGGTATTGTAAGGTAATGGTACTATAGCTGTTCATGGTGAAATCCGCACCTGTACCTGTATGAATTTGATTAGGTGCTGCGGTACCGGAACTATAATTCTTTACGTAATAGGCTGCTGGACTTGAATTGTACAATGTAATCAAACGCCCATCTTTCCCTCCGGAAAAACCTCCCAATTCAAAAGTCGTATTGGGTCCTGTAATCACATAATTCATGGACTTCGATGCGCCGATATCTATATTATCATTAACACCATTGACCAACTCAAGCGTATCCACTCTGAATATTACATCCCCTTTTACATCAAGGCCTGCCTGGGGATTTACATTGTTGATGCCAACATTTTGGGCAAATCCCAAATTTACGCATGTAGCTATTAAAAAAAGTATGGCTAATTGTCTCATTTGACATGGATTATAAACTCAATTAACCAAAACTAATATCCCCTCATCTTTTACAGAATGTACAATGAGTAGGTGGCTGCCTTGGGTGAGTCGTTGGATGAAATTCAATGCTTTTTGTCTGCTGTTCTCAAAGCAAGATTCACTTCTTATGGCCAAATTTTGTTTATATATGATCAACAGAACCTATATAATTGACTTTAGCTCTGCTCAGAATTCAATAACTTGCATATGTGTCTGCACCTAAAAAATGCAGTGTCGATTAGTATCCAATAATTTTAATGGCTATTGCTTCAAAAAATACTGTTGGTTTGTTTCTAACAGTTAGTCCGCCCACACATAGACCTTTCACATCACAAAGAGATTCTGCAGTATTGAAACATTAAGGAAATTAAGAGAATTAAGGTATTACTCTTAATAGCCCGCTTAATGCCTCTAAATTTTCTTAATGCCTGTGCCTATAAAACGTAATTTTGTAGTGCGTTTTCAAAAAATACCAGCATCTCTTCCCGAGGCAGCCTGTCTCTATATACACTCATCCCTTCCAAGGAATTTCCAAAATTCCAGTATTAAACAATGAATGGCGGTTTAACCTGATCATATCTCATTTTTAAACATGAAGGGAATGAAGCGAATGAAGATGGCTCCCTCAATTATTCATATAGCTGCACCTAAAAATGCTATTTTGAAATGCATCAAAAAAATTGCCTGACGCTTTCCGCAAAGGATACTATTGGATTGCCCTTGTAAATAAATCAGCCCACTCATAGACTTTCCACATAATAAAGAGATGCTGCAGCATTGAAACATTGAGAGCATTTAGCAACATTAAGGTCTCATATCAAATTTTGTCAAAACTATATGTCTCCATGGCGTAGTCAAAATCTCTGATAACATCCCTTGTGGACATCTTTACCAACGAACCCCCATTTAATTTCTTCTAAGCTCCATAAACTCGAGCCAAAAAGCCTCTTAAAAGGATCAAACATAATAAATTGGTTGAAGTCTTCACTTTCATGAGGTTGATTGGTACATTTTCATGAGAAAGGTTCCAACCTCTTGACACTGGTGCGTTTTTGTATTATATTTGCACCAAACGTATATCATGGCCAGACAAAGTATAACCCTAACCCAACCCAATGACGCCTGGTTGAAGGAACAAATAGACAGCCAGGAGTACACCAACAAGAGTGAAGTGGTCAATGATTTAATCCGCCAGGCACGAAAGCAACAGGCGCAAATTGATTGGATCAGAGCAAAAATTGAAGTCGCAGAGAACAGTGGCTTTACCGGCAAATCAAAAGATCAGATCCTGGCTTTGGCAAAGAAATCCATTCATGGCAAAATATAGATTGTCCAATACTGCAGTGGATGATTTGATCCGAATTTATCAGTATGGTCTTACAATCTTTGTTGAAAAACAAGCGGATGAATACTATAATTCCTTTTTTGACCAGTTCGATGCCATAGCCAGCAGGCCTTATTCTTTCGAAGCAGTTGGCTATATAAAAAGTGGATATCGCCGATGCCCTTGCGGTGTTGATACCATCTATTTTAGAATCGCCGGTGACGAGGTTGAGATTATGACTATTATGGGTATGCAGGATTTAAATGCACTGTGAGTCTTCCTTAAAGACGACACTTACAAAAGTCAAGCATTTGTTTTAAGGCTTACTTGGCATGGACGACTTGAGGGTCTAGCCTTGTATTACAGGAAACAAGTAATAGCCCTTCTTCTGGATTTTCAGAAATAATGATTTATTTAAAGCTTTTGATTTGCCCAATTTCTATCAATGGATCGATCCGATTTATACCACTACACATTAATCTACGTAAGTTTCTTTCAAAACTTTTTTTACTTTGGTGGTGTCTTTTTCATTCAGGGCGTCGAGCAATTTGACGACTCGTAATATATATACTGTTCTGATTTGATCCAATACGACGGACCCTTGCCTTTTGTCGTAATTAATTTGAATGCGCGTTGGATAGGCTTTCAAATTGCTCGTCATTGGAGCTATTATAATGGTTTTTAGAAATTTATTCATTTCGTTGGGAGAAATAATTACACAGGGCCGGGTCTTTTTCATTTCACTTCCAATGGTAGGGTCCAAATTTATCAATATCATTTGGTTTTGCTTCAACTCCATTCTTCCAGATTTTCATCTTCAAAAACATCATCGATTAATAAATGATCATCGCCATTTTCATGCATTTTTTTAAATGCATTTTCCCATCCATCTCTCGGTGCTGCTTTGGGTTTAAGAATGATATAATCCTTCTCCAAAATCAGTTCTACCTCATCGGTTATGTTATATTTTTCGAGCAGCGCTTTCGATAGCCTTATACCTTTGGAATTTCCGATAGCAATTATTGAAACATCCATGAATTTGCCCTTTGTTGGTACAATGTTATTACATTTTTTGTCTTTTACGACTGCACATCGGAAAATTAATTGACAATAAGCCAATCTGTGTTTAGTGATCTGCTCCCATTTTTCAAAAAGGAATAAGATTTTTTGCCCCCGGCATTTCATCACAGCTCCTTTCAAATTGTTAATTTGCCAAGTAAACTTTGTGCTAATTATAATTTTCAGAATAATATTGTTCCTGCAAATACAAATATTCGTTTTATCCAAATATTGTTTGGCGTCCAGCCCTCTCTTGGTGAGGTCAAAATAGGGGATTTTATGTGCAAACCTTTCTTGAGACCACCTAAAAACCACTCACCCCCCTAATCATACCTCATTTCCGTCTGAAGCACCACAACTTCGATACCATTTTTATCACTTTGAAATACGCCTTCGGTATACCCATTTTCAGGCATATACTTTACTTTGTGTGTATAGGGATCAAATCCACTCTCCAGACCATCCACCACAATGGGCATGTCTTCCGGAAATTGGCGCAACAATTGAATCAATTCACCCACTGTAAAGTTGAAGATTCTTTCTTCTTCCATGATTTCAAATTTTTAAAGCTCTCTTGTGGTTTCCCATAACGACTTAGGCAGATTTTATTGAGGTCAAAGTGGTGTAAAAGCATACACCAATATATGAATCTTTTTCTTTAGCTATTACATTCACCAATGCTTTTATTAATGCTCAAGATCTGCCTGTGTCATTTTGG
This sequence comes from uncultured Bacteroidota bacterium, assembly GCA_937870795.1. Lineage (GTDB taxonomy): Bacteria > Bacteroidota > Bacteroidia > Chitinophagales > Saprospiraceae > JADKBO01. The sequence goes on from CALMWS010000420.1 coordinate 5,453, forward strand.
CAAATAGGCTTAGTCGAAGTCTTGGTATTGTGGTTGAGACATCTTCTAAAAAGGGGGTCAATTATTGTGGATTTTACTCAGCCTTTGTTTCCTTCGCCTATATGCTATGGTACAGCTTATTCCTTTTGCTGTATTCCAATATTGACAAGCAGCTTTTCTTGCACGCATTCAAAAGTCTTTGTCTTTCCGCATTTAAATATCCTTTACTCATTTGTTTTGGGGTCAAAGCAAGAGTGGCATATGTTGAAAGAAAATATGTGGTTGCTCGGATGCTTACTATACAAGAGGATATTAGTGTATCTTTGTTCTAAGACAAATTGACTTCATATTGCTAACTTTGGTGGAAAACAATATTCTACAAAATATTCACTTAAAGGAAGATGCGAATCTTTCCTTTTATTGAAAATAGTTAGCCCCTTTGTAAGCTCCCCATTTTTAGTACAATTTAAAAGTATAATATTTTACTAATATTTTTGAAAAGAAAGCAACAAAAAGATGCTGCCTTCCTTCCATTTATGGGTTTTCCTTTTCAAAGTTATTAAATATTCTGTGTTTTATATGCTTCTAGATTTCGATCTCTATAAGCAACAGGTGATATACCTCCCAGTGAGTCGTGTGGCCTCATATGATTGTAATCGTTTAGCCAATCGTCTGTGGCTTCCCTTACTTCATTTATATTCTTAAATATTAGGGCATCTAAAACCCCTGCTCTATAAGATCGGTTAAATCTCTCCACATAGGCATTTTGTGTAGGTTTACCTGGCTGAATGTACTTAAAATCAATCTGTAATGATTCACTCCAACTTTTTGTCAACGATGCAATAAATTCCGGGCCATTGTCCATTCTAATCTTTTGTGGCTTTCCATATTTACTGACTAAATGTCTCAGTACCCATATAACTCTGCTTGATTTCAATGAATAATCCACTTCAATAAATAGTACTTCTCTGTTATAATCGTCAATAACATTAAACGTTCTAAACCTCGTGCCATCCTCCAAAACATCAGTCATAAAGTCAATGCTCCAGGTGTGCGTAAATGAATCTGGAACCTCCAGGTGTTCCTTGATCCGTGCAGGCAGGCGCTTTTTTACCTTACGCCTTATGGATAACCCCAATTGTTTATATACTCTATGAAGCCTTTTATGATTTACTGTTGCTCCTGAGTTTCGTAGTCTATTGAAAAATTTCCAAAATCCTTCCGTAGGATGGCTTTGGCTTAACTGTGTTAAATGTTTCTCAATGTCCTCATCATTCTTAATTGAACAATAACTTCATTTTGAGGGATTTTATCTGATACTACATAAAAAT
>CALMWS010000421.1 GCA_937870795.1 uncultured Bacteroidota bacterium
TTTTATGGACATGTTACATTGACAGTCCCTCAAAATTGAGTGCCATTGCCCTTAATAAAAAAATAGTGGGACAGGCATTGGATGTGCTTTATGAAATGCAGCAGAAGGGAGGTAAAGGAAAGGCGGAAAAGCAACTTTTGCACTTTTTAAGACAATCAAAAGGTCTGCTGTTGGATCAAAAGTTAGAAGAAAAAACGAAATGGAACACACTATCCAACGAAGAGCGAAAAAAGCTAAAAAAAATAGAAGCAAGTATTTACATTATCTATGCAGAAGATTTTTGGAACCCCGACTCAAGAGACAAATTGACAAAACTCAAAGCCCAAAGAAACAAGATATTGGGTGCAAGCCGAATGACAACTGAAATAAAATCGAACCTTCGCGCTAAAAATTTTCTTGAATTTTCTTTTTCTGAGCATTATTTGTATCGATATAGTAACTTCAACGGGCAGGAAAAATTCATTCGACTGGGTACAAGGAAGGAAGCGATAAGTCTTAATTTCCAATTGAGGCAAGCCATTCAAAACAAGGCCGAGATGGATGCCATCCAAAGAAAGGCCTGGTCTTTTTTTCTCAAAGATATAAAAGGGCCGTTGCCCGAAAGATTGCTTATTATTCCTGATGAAATATTGTTTGAGTTGCCGTTTGATTTATTAAAAGCGCCCAATGGAAAATTATTGATTGAGCTTGCTACGGTGTGGTATCACTACAGAGATCGCGAATACAAAAAAACAATGTCAAAACCCGACGTAGATATTATTTCTCCTAGATATACTGCATTGAATGAAATTCCGGCGAAGGAAAAGGAGGTAGAGTCCATTCATCAACTTTTCAATAGCACGACCACCGAAGTAATCACCGATAAAAATCAAACACTGGTCAACGGAGGGCATGGGCGAGTATTTCATTTTACGGGGCATGCGATCAATCAGAGGCACAAAGCCTATTTGATGTTATCAGACAGTTTAAAAATGTATGATACCGAGATAGCCAATTCCCGGCTTGACAAATCAATGGTATATTTAAGTGCGTGCAGTACGGGTCTTGGTGAAGTAGAAAAGGGGGAAGGTCTCAGGAGTATCTGTAAAAGTTTTTTGGAAGCGGGTGTTCCAACCGTTGTACAGAGTTTGTGGGAGGTCAATGATGAAGCAGGATCTCAAATCACGAGTGAATTTTATCGATTGATGGCTAAAGGTACACCGGCCATAGATGCTCTGAGAGAAGCCAGGTTAAATTATTGGAAAAATGCCAACTTAGCTGAAAAACACCCTTATTATTGGGCCGCCTTTGTATTGGTGGGAGACGACCTGGTTGTTAAAGAAAACAAGTTATGGATCTATATTAGCCTTGGAATGGGCTTGCTGATAATTTTATTTATTAAGAATTTAATCAAAAGAAAATGAAAAAACGAAAATTACTTTTATTGATATTGTATTCTGTGCTTGAAATTGTTGTTTTAAATGCGCAGAGTGATTTGCAGTGGTATATTGTTGATGGCAAAGGAAAAACTGGCATATCAATGGCTGGAAATAACACTTATGGAGTAACTAATATAGATAATAGATTTGTTATTTCTAAAGTTGGACTTTATAGTGTAGATAGTAACAGAAATGACATTTTCATTATTTTTGAAGATGGATCTCATTTTAATTCCAGGTTACTTCCGAATAATTGGTACATTGAAGCGTTAAATGATTCAATGCAATACTATAAATTCCCCCAAAAACCTATTTATTTATACTATACAAATCTTTATGAAGGAGAAGACGACCCTCCATCGAGAATATCAGTTGATAACACATCTATTACAATTCAAAACTATCAAGATATTGCAGGAATTGATCAACCAAAAACAATCTATGCCAATCACGATATTGTTCTAAATAAGGACATTACGCTAATAATTAAAAAACCTAGTTTTGAATTGCGGGGCGAGGGTGTAAACACAAAAGACACCCCCGACACCTATAAATTATATTTTGAAAATACAATTCTTACTCCTTCTAATGTTTTTAATGGAAACAATTTTGTTTATCCAGCAGCTAGCGGCAGTTATTCTGGAAGTGGCAATGTAGTCCTTTTGGATTTTTCTAATGTAACGGATTATTTATATCTTAATTTTAATACTTATTCGCTAGGAGCTAAGTCTATAGACTCTCTCGTAACCTTTGAACTAAAAACTAACGATGATCAATTTGTAACATCGCATACAGAATTTATAAGACAATCCCACGACCCCAACTACATTGAAGTCTTAAATATCTTTGAAAAGAAGCCTGGAGAGTATTGGGCACACATGCACGTACAGTGTTATAATGATAGCCGTGAAGCCCATGTAAATGATGCCCAGCTCGCTCTTACCATGCCTTCAACCGTAGATGCTG
>CALMWS010000422.1 GCA_937870795.1 uncultured Bacteroidota bacterium
TGTTATTGACAATGAAAAGGTTTGCAGATCAATTTTTGCAAGGCCTTTGTCTACCGAAAAACCATTGGATTGGCATACCAGCAGCGAATTGCCTTCTACCAACATTCTTTCCGGGGCACCGTCCATTTGGATAGTTTTTTCAATGTCGTTGTTTTCATTAAATACAATGATCTCTCCTTTGGCTCCATTGACACCCCAGCCACTGGCAATCGTTTTTTTGCCCCAGGCAACAAAATAACGCGGCAGGCTGGTCAATGAATGGCTTTTTACTTCGCTAAAGGTTTCATCTGTAATGATGATATTTTTTGCATTATTGACTGCTATAAAATAGTGACCATTGTTGAAAAACACCGACTGAACAGTATTGCCCAGTAACTTTCCTCCATTGTTTTTGGCAAAAAGGTCGGTTTCTTTTACTGTATTCTCATTAAGCCAGGTCACACTTCCATTGCCATCCGGAAACTTGCCCTGGTTGGCAACAAAAACACCTGTTGTAATTTTTGAAGCAGATGGATTATCGTCCTTTTGGCACGAAACAATAAAAAATAAGAAAAAACAGAGCAGCAAAAAATGAAATCTTCTCATATTTTATGAATTGAATTGAAAGTTTGCAAAAAAAGAAATTGATCTTCGAGGCATGGGATAGGAACGAAGCAACTGGTAATCGGTCTGCCACAAATTGTCGATACCCACTCCTGATTTAATTAAAATCCTGTTTATATTAAATCTATATTCTGTTTTTAGTAAACCAGTGACAGCCGGATGGAGTGATTGAAAGTTGTCTGTTGTATCAAAACGTTTACCCAGATAGGATACAGTAGCCATCACATGCCATTGTTTTTTGGTAAAACCGGCAGTCACGCTTGCTTTGTGGATAGGCACATATAGCAATTGCCTGCCAATGGCTGCTGTTTGTGTATCTTTGGTATTGGTACATCTGCTCAGGCCATATTGCATATGAATCATAATAGAGTGGCTTTTATTATTTTGCAAATATTCCACTACCATATCCCCTCCCCTTGACCATACGCTCCTGATATTTTTTGGTGTCCACACACTGGCAGATTGTGGTATCCATTGAATGTAATTGTCTACCCAATAACTAAATACGGTAGCATTGATTTTCCAGTTTTCAGACCATTTTTTATCTATGCCCAGGTTAACTTGGTGTGCCTGTTCGGGTTTAAGATCAGGATTGCCACCTGAGGGCCAATAAAGATCATTGAAGCCTGGTAGGTTGTAATTGCGCATCAAACTGCCAAAAAACAAGGGCCCTTCCCACCTGAGTTCTGCATTTATAGGGCTTGTGCCGCCGTTTATAAAGTGTGGTGAAATGAGGGCTTGCCATCTTGCGCCTAACATTTGCCATTTGCCGCCTACTGAAAGCATCAGCGTATTTCTTTGCTTTTGATTGGTATAAAAATTGGCATCTACTTTTTCATTGCGAAAGGTAACGGCCAGTATCCATCTTTTTTTCCAATCAGCAGTTGAAACGCACTGAAACAAGTTGCTATGGGCCATGGAATTGACACCTGAAGCAGTGTATTGAAGGATTTCATCGAAATAAGCAAGTTGACTTTTGAATTTCAAGTCCTTGATGAGTAAGCTATGTACCAATGAAAACCGCAGGTTTTGATCCCTTTGGTTTTGATTTAAGTCCACAAAATAGGGACCGGGAATTGCTCTGTTAAAGTTTTGGAGCCAGGCCGCAGCTGTGAGGTTTTGATTGGCAGCAAGCGGCAGGCTCAATCCTGTATTGATGTTCCTACCTTTTTTTTCAAATTTATCACTTTTGCGGATGAGTCCATTTTGTTGAAATGAAATAACATTTTGGTGATCATTTTCCTCCCAGGCCAGACTCCAGCCCAACTTTGGTGAATTCCTTTGTATGGAGAGCACTGCAGTGGAATTATGGAGCGTAGAAGTATACAAAGCTGCTTCCAAATTATTGCCAGATAAGGGTTTGTGTGACAGCAGCAAACCACCCCCCATGGTATGATCACCAAAGGTGGCTGCTAGCCCGTCTTTCAACAATTTGTTGGAGTTGAAATACGATATTGGGATAAGTGAGGCATCATATACACCCGTTGTAATACCGTTGACAGGTATGCCTTCAAATAAGACAGCTGTGTGTCGGGATGACATGCCCCTGTTGGATAAGGTGGCAAGGCCATTGATGCTCACCGCGTTTAAGGAGATGGCAGGAATGGCCATCCATTGATGTGGAGCACTTAAATTAGAATCTATGTTTGCAACTTGCCTGGTGAATGGCCAGTCGCGACTGGCAACCACATATACTGTATCAGCTTGAACTGTCAATGACTGTGCTTTGCCCAACACAAATTGGCCAGTTAAAATTACAGTAATAAAAAGTTGCTTTTTGATCATTGTTGTACCGGTATCGCGTTATACAATACGGGTACATACTATGCTCCGTGATATGAGCAATTGAACCTGAATTGTACCACCGCTTTTCCTCCGAAAGTATATGGTTGTATATAGGCCATGGGGCAGGTCTTCTGGCTTGCCTGGCACCTACTTCCTTCCCACCCAAAAAGGGCAGTGGATTCAATGGTAAGTGTTTCTTTTCAGGCTTACAGCTACGGGGATAGCTCCGGATTTTCACCGGATTCCCTTTTAAAGTTGCTTTGAGGGCAACTACCGCAAGGCAGGTCAAAAATAGCTAAAATGCCCAAACCACCAAGAAAATTGAGGATGATTTGGGACAAAAAAAAAAGACAGCCGGGAGGAAACCAACCGGCTGTCTTGTGTTTATGGGATTTCTGCGCTTTATTTATTCATCATAATCATCTTCTTGGTCGAAGTGAAGCCGTTGGTCTCCAACTGGTAGTACAATACTCCAGCTGCTCCCAATTGGTCACTTGTCAACACAATCTGATTATTGCCTTTGGTAAAGTCGCCTTGTTTTGTGAAGACGGTCTTACCTGTGATGTCAAATACTTTGAGGGTTGCTTTTTGTGCTTCCGGCATTACAAACTGGATCGTAGTGTGACTTACGAATGGGTTTGGTACGTTCTGCATCAAGGTTACACCTCCGATTTGTTCTGCATTTCTGAATGACATTTCAACATTCATTACATCCAGATTATCGTCATAAGCTTCTGCTTTTACTGCGTCTGAAGTAAGACTCAGGCTTTGGCTCATGGTACCGGTTGTATTGGCTTCGAACACCAGGGCAAACAACTCATCATTCTTTGCTATTTCAAGGGTTCCGTTGTTGGACCAGGAAGCTGCTATTTTGCCATTTACCGCATGGAAGTTGCTTTCATCCATGTCAATCACACCTGGAACCATGCCTACGAATTTGAGGCCCGCTTCGTTGTAGTTTAATGTAAATTGCATACCTGAAACATTGGCATCTTTTCCAGCATACACTGGTACTATGATTCTAGATCCCTGCTCGTAAACCTGTTGACCCAATTCAAGGCTAAGTGTTTTGTTGGATCTTGGTTCAGCAACCACTCCATTGAGGTTTACAGCTGCACTCTCGTTTACGTCTCCGATCTTCACTCCTTTCAGGTTGGTATTCTGGATAGAAGTACCCTGGAAGTTGACTTTAACGGTTTCTACGAAAGGCCAAGGCTTAGATGGGTCTGCAAATGTCTGGGCTGCATCAAGGAATCTCCAGGATTTGTTGTTGTCCAACTTTTCTTTCACACCCAAGATGATCTTTCTCAATTCTACAAGGTCAGATGCAGAAATTTTGGTATCGGCATTGGCATCGGCTGCGATCAATTTGAATGGTGAATCCAGTTTCTGAGAACCCAAAATATGTCTCTGAATCATTACAAGGTCAAGTGTCGACAAACCATTGTCGTACTTATCATTGTGGTCTGCAGTAAGGTTGTATTCCGTATTAGGAGTCATACCCTGGAAGGCAAATTGTCCGTCTGTGTTTGACTTCACAATCATGGTCTCTGTTGAGGTAAGTGATACCGATACGTTGTTTACTTTTCTACCCTGTTCTGTGCCTACATTACCAGAGATTACTGTGATGTTGCCTGTTGTGGTACCACATGCTCCAGGATTTGCCTGAATGTTGATCTTCACACTACAGAATTCTTTGTTTCCTGCTGCATCCGTTACCCACATTTGCAGGTTGTTGATGCCAAGGTTATCACAATTAAAGGTTCTCTTTGTATCGTTGACATTGGCTGAGAATGAAATCTTCAATGTACCCGGACAGTTGTCGAAACTTCCTTTGTCGAAGTCAGAAGCCCAGATGTCAATGCTACCTGAAGAAGGCATGATTACAGTAGTAATTTCGCTCAAACAGTATGGTGTAGGTTTCTTACAATCATTTACAGTGAACAGGTAAGAACAAGTTGACAAGTTACCGCACTTATCTTCTACGGTCCATGTGATTTTGTGTTTTCCTACTGCATAGATGGCACTTGCATTGTTGGTAGTTCCTGTTGTATTGATGGTTCCATCGTTGTTGAGGTCGATGGCATATTTCCAAACCAATTTTTCTTCAGGAGTACAATCGTCAGTTGCTGTAGCTTTCAGGTCAACAAAACCATTACAGTTTTCACCATAAGCACACACTGTTACATCTGCACATGCTGCAAATACAGGCTTCACAGTGTTGTTCAACTTAATTACTTGTGTGTATTGCCAGATACCGCCCTGGTAAGGATTGTTCTGATCGAATGTACACCAGTCAATTACGGTCCATGTTCTCAAAATTTTGAAACAAGCGCTGTCAACGATGGTAAATACCTGGTCGCTATAAGTAGAGGCAATCAAATCACACTGATCAGAAGTCCAGCTTGGTTTGCCTGTCTTAGAAGGATCTGTGTCGATGTCGATACAACCAGTCAGGGTCTTGTTGCTAACCGGATTCCAGTTGATGTCTGTACCTGTGAATGGTTTTTCGTTTCTTACGCTGATGGTTTGATTGCATGTTGCAAATCTTCCACCTGCATCTGTTGCTCTCCATGTTCTTACAATGTTTCCAATACCGCACTGGTTCAATGAACCGCTATCTGTATTGGTCACTGTAGGTGTTCCACAGTTGTCTGTTGCAACCGGTTTTCCTGTAATGTTGGTATCTTTATAGTCTTTATCACAATTGATGGTAATGTTGGCTGGACAAACAATTTTTGGATCGATTTTATCCTGTACCCTTACTGTGACCATACAAGTGTTGAAGTTGTCTGGACGCTTTCCTACAATTTTATCTGCAATGCCTTGAACAACGTCACCCAGGATACCGCTTGCGTTGGTGTCTTCGTAGATGTTGATTTCATCACCAAAGATGCCTGATCCGTTACCATCATCGTAAACTCTCATTTGAACCATGATGTCCTTTCCTACGTCATCGCAACAGAAGTTTACTGCTTTTGTATAATTTACAGTACTTGCGCTACATCCTGCAGTCATTCTGCGTGCATCAAATGATACATCTGTACA
>CALMWS010000423.1 GCA_937870795.1 uncultured Bacteroidota bacterium
TTGAGGTTTGAAGCAAGCGACAATAAGGGCAACAAATCCTTTTGTGAAACTGCCATCCAGGTTTCAGACAACATAGCTCCGGTAGCCAAATGTAAAGGATTTGTAGTAAGACTACACCCATCAGGAGTAAATGCGTATACATTAATACCGGATAGCATCAATAATGGAAGCAATGACAATTGTGCCATAGACACCAGTTGGGTCGTCAACGGGGTATACAATTGTGCGGACATAGGTACAGAAAAAACTGCCATATTATTTGTAAAAGATGCAAGTGGAAACATAGCCTCTTGCAGTGCCTCGGTAAAAATAGAAGCAGCCTTGCTCAAACCCAGTTTTACAGCTGGCTTGTGTGAAGGAGACACTTTGAGGCTTTTTACCAACTTGCCGCCAGGGGGTAATTCTAATCTCTACACCTTTGAGTGGTACCGCAATGATGTATTGGTATCAAATCTTGAAAATCCCAGCTTTTCCAACGCAGGAGCTGGTTTCAACGGAGTGTACAGGGTCCTTGCCAAAGGTTTGGCCGGTTGTTATGGGGAAGGGTTAGTTACAGTAAACATTCAACCTCTGACCACCCCAAAAGTAAATACAGATGCAGACAATTATTGTGACGATCAAAATGTGAAACTCACCACCAATTCATTTACGGGAGACATCAGATATGAATGGTATGAGGGCTTTCCACCCAATGGCATATTGATTGGTAATACAACCAGTCCTGAAATTAATATTCAGCCTGCCTCCGGTATACACAATTACTATGTAATTGCGCTCAGTCAAAGTTGCACATCCAACCCAAGTCCTACCAAACGTTTGACCATCTACAAAAAACCGGTAGTAACTTTATTATCTGCCTTTGAAAATGTTTGCGAAGGAGGAACCATTCAGTTGGGTACAACCACAACAGGTCAGGGATATCAATATAGTTGGACAGGCCCGGATGGCTTTGTGAGCAACCTGGCCAACCCTGCCAATATTACCAATGTACAAACATCCAAACAGGGCAAATACCAATTGGTCATCAATGTTGAGAATTGCAGTTCAGATACAGCTACCACCAATGTGGTTGTATTACCAACGCCCCCCACACCAGAAATTACAGGTGAGAGCATTTATTGTGAAGGCAGTACTTTTTCACTTGTGGTAAATAACCTGCCATTGCAGGAAAAATATACCTGGTATAAGGATGGCGTGAAATTTAGGGTGACAAATGACAATTCATTGGAGATTCTCAATGTTTCCAATAGCGCCACAGGATTGTGGCAGGTAATCGTTGAATCCAGTGGCTGTCCTTCAGACACATCTGCAGGCAAATTTATCAGCATCGACAATTTGACGGTAATCGGAGCCAGCAACAGCGGCCCTGCCTGTGCCGGAGATACCATAGATTTGAGTGCCACATTTGTACCCAATAGTACTTACATGTGGGAAGGTCCCGGGGGATTTAAAGACATCGGTCAGTTTGTAAAAGCACCAGCCAAATCGGGAGATTACTTTGTTACCATTACCACTACAACAGGTTGTTTCAATGTGACATCTACGTCGGTTGAAGTGAATACAGCACCGGTAATAACCGCACTTAGCAATACAAGCACACTGTGTATGGACGGGAAAACCGATATAGTGTTTTCTCCCAGCATTTTTCCACCAGGGAATTATGAATATGTGTGGAAAGGTCCCAATGGTTTTGATCAAAAGGTAGCCAACGCAAGAATTGCCAATGCGAGTCCTGTAGTGAATGGCAGCTATATTTTGACTGTTTACAATAGAAATTGTCCTTCGGAACCCGATACCAATACCATCAACATTCAGTTGATTCCTGCGGCGGCCACATTGCTGGTGCCTTCCAGGGTATGTGAAGGAGACAGCCTGGTACTCACCACTGCTGCCAATGCCGATTTGTATGAGTGGCATACACCCACCGGCATTTTCCAGACCACAGTTCCCAAATTTATTATCAATAATATCGCGGAAGGAGGCGAGGGCAACTACCATTGTCTGGTTAAAAAAGGAGATTGTTTTTCCACTTCCTTTGAAGTTAAATTTGTAACTGTGGATTCGAGACCTTTGGCACCCGGCATTGATGGCAATAAAGTCCTGTGTTTTGGTGATAC
>CALMWS010000424.1 GCA_937870795.1 uncultured Bacteroidota bacterium
ATGGACCAGCAATGGGCAACAGACTTGATCCGCAATCCTGTCATTGAAGAAGGACCCACGTCTGACCAAAATCAAAAATTATTCGAAGTATTTAAAGGCATAAAAATTTCTTCAACCACAGGTGGCACTTCTATACTGGGCCTCGACATGTCATCTACCGCCCGTTTGAGTGGTGGAGTTACCAAATTGTATTTTTACCTCACCGAAGCAGATGGCGACAAAGTCACCTATTCCTTTTATTTGAACGAAAGAAAATACAACGCCTTTGAATTGGATCAGGCTGGCAGTGAAGTAAGTGCATTTATCAATGATGAAACCAAAGGTGACAGTCTGCTCTTCATCCAATCCATGACAGGCCCTGCATTTTATGCCGACCTCCAGGATCTTTCACCTTTGAAAGACAAAATCATCAATCATGCAGCCCTCGAATTTGGCATTGCAGATGATGCAGCCTATAATACAGCTACTTTAACAGCTCCCCATCAGATCATTGCCAGCTACAAAAAAGACGGCAAGTTGGTGGTCATTGAAGATCTGGCCGACCTGATCAGCAGAAGCATACCTTTCAACCTTGGCTTTGGCGGACAAGTAAAAGGTGATCTAGGCAGCAAAAGATACTACAGCTTCAACATCACCAAACACCTCAAATCGATGCTGGAAGACCCTACCGTTGATCGAAAGATATACTTCAGTGTTTACCAGCGATCAGACAGAGTGAGCAGAGCCATCCTGAGGGGTGCTAAAAACAGCCAGTCGCCTATAACTTTGAAGGTGGCATATACCGAGCAATAACATCCCCCTCAAATCCAGGGGCGCTTTGAACTATATATGAGTAAAAAAAACTATATTTACACGAAGAACCAAGGCTAACATCATGTGTGGAATTGTGGCATACATTGGGGAAAAACAGGCCTTTCCCATCATCCTCGAAGGATTGAAACGACTGGAATACCGTGGGTACGACAGCGCTGGTATCAGCATTCTCAATGGCCATATCAAAACGGTTAAAAAAAAGGGCAAAGTAGCAGAACTTGAAACTGCCGCTGCCCTTGTAAATACAGAAGGTTGCACCGGTATTGGTCATACAAGATGGGCCACCCACGGTAAACCCGATGACATCAACGCCCACCCCCATCACTCTGGCAATGAAAGGCTCACCCTGGTGCACAATGGCATCATAGAAAATTACGGTGCCATCAAAAAAGCCCTCATTGAACTTGGCCACACTTTTAAAAGTGAAACAGATACCGAAGTGCTCGTGCATCTCATCGAACATTACCAGATGACCGACAACCTTTCTCTCGAAGCAGCCGTAATTAAAACGCTGCAGAAGGTAGTAGGGGCCTACGCCATTGTGGTGATGGACAATCAAAATCCCGACCTCATTGTGGGTGCAAGAAAGTCAAGCCCCCTCGTCCTTGGCGTGGGCAACCAGGAATTGTACCTCGCTTCCGATGCCTCCCCCATTGTAAAATACACCAAAAAAGTGGTCTACCTCAACGATGAGGAAGTGGTCACCGCCCATAGGGATGGTAACTTTACCATTAAAAACATCAAAAATGAAATCCAGTCTCCTGTAATTCAGGAAGTGGATCTCAAAATAGAGCAACTGGAAAAGGAAGGCTACGATCACTTCATGCTCAAAGAAATTTTTCAGCAGCCCATGACCATCACCGAGAGTATCCGGGG
>CALMWS010000425.1 GCA_937870795.1 uncultured Bacteroidota bacterium
GTTACTTTGCCCATTGTATTTTGTTTTATGATTAATTGATTAAAACCAAAGCCCAAACAAAAGAATACTGTCAACATAGTTGTCCAGAAAATTATGATTTTTGCTTTCATGGATCGCCATATTTTAGATTCAACAAATCACTGTCTTTCACCTGCTTGGCATTATCCTCCAAAATTATAAGCGCACCAATGATCAACCGTTATCCAACCTAAATCCTTTGTAAAAACATTATTCGGGATAAGGCAGATATAAAAATGCTGTTAGATCAAATTACCATCCCAAAACATACGCAAACATGAGCGGCGCCACAATGGTAGCATCGCTTTCAACCACAAATTTGGGTGTATGTATGTCTAATTTACCCCAGGTAATCTTTTCATTGGGCACTGCTCCAGAATAGGATCCATAACTGGTCGTACTATCGCTAATTTGGCAAAAATAAGACCAAAAAGGAATATCCTCCATTTCCATGTCCTGGTACAACATGGGCACTACACAGATAGGAAAATCTCCAGCTATGCCACCTCCGATCTGAAAGAAACCAATGCCTTTACCTTCGCTGTTTTTCACATACCAATCAGCAAGCCACATCATGTATTCAATCCCACTTTTGGTAGTGGAAGGTTTGAGCTGTCCTTTGATACAATAGGATGCAAAAATATTGCCCATGGTGCTATCTTCCCAACCTGGCACCACAATGGGAATGTTTTTTTCAGCGGCAGCCAACATCCAGCTGTTGCGTGGATCAATTTCATAATATTGTTCAAGGTCACCACTCAGAAGCATTTTGTACATGAACTCGTGTGGAAAATACCTTTCTCCTGCTTTTTCAGCATCGGACCATACTTTGATCAAATGTTTTTGCAACCTTCGAAAAGCTTCTTCCTCGGGTATACATGTGTCTGTCACCCGATTGTAATGATTCTCCAATAGATCCCATTCGTCCTGTGGATTAAGGTCTCTGTAGTTGGGCACTCTTTTATAGTGACTGTGCGCTACCAGATTCATGATGTCTTCCTCGAGATTGGCACCGGTACAGGATATAATCTGCACTTTGTCTTGTCGAATCATTTCAGCCAATGAACGTCCGAGCTCAGCAGTACTCATGGCTCCGGCAAGGGTAATCATCATCTTTCCTCCTTCCTCAAGGTGCTGAACATAGGCCTCAGATGCATCAATCAATGCAGCCGCATTAAAATGTTTGTAATGATCTTTTATAAATTCCTTAATCATGGTCTTCGCTATTTTTTAATTCATTTTCAAATTTGTAAGCAAGCATCTTATAATAAAGTTTTGCTGCAATAAAATTAGGAGCCGGGTTGTGTGGGTTGGGCGCAAGTTCTACTATATCGAAACCTACCACATTTTTTCTCCTGAATACCCTTCTTAAAAAGTCCAGGACCTGATACCAGTACATTCCTCCTGGTTCAGGTGTGCCTGTTGATGGCATGATGCTGCTGTCAAAACAATCCAGATCAAAAGTGATGTACACATTATCTGTCATCTTGCCCAGTGCTTCTTCCATCCAGTAATCATTGTCCATGATGTTTTCGGCAAAATAGACTTTATTGTAATCAAGGTGTTCTTTTTCTGATACATCCATACTTCTGATGCCCACCTGAATGAGATTGGCATTTTTAGATGCATCATACACTGCACAGGCATGGTTGTAAGGTGTACCATGGTATTCCGGCCTTAAGTCGGTATGCGCATCCATCTGAAGCACGGTAAGATTTTCAAAGTGCTCGTAATGCGCCTTTATGATACCAATGCTGATGCTGTGTTCGCCACCAAAGGCCGTGAGGAACTTCCCCGTCTTCAGCATTTTTTGTGTGGTCTCATAAGTAGCTTGAAACATCTTCTCTGCATCTTTGCGCTCCGCAATTTCATCCAGAATGTGCACCCCAATCAGGTAGGGTTCTGAATCTGTTTCTATGTCGTAAATTTCCATATTATCAGAAGCATCGCAAAAAGCCTCAAAGCCCTGATCCGCACCTTTTCCCCATGTACTTGTGCCATCAAAAGGCACAGATTGCAACAACACCCTCGCTGTTTCAAATTCATTTTTACCGGATTCAAGTCCGGCATATATTCTGTTACTCATATCCCAAAATTTGAAGCATATCGTTTACGGTTTGTTCTCCACGATAAACCCAGTCACGATAATTGCCCTTTTCGTCCCTGTCTACAATTATATGTTTGGGGGAAGGTATCAGGCAATGTTTAATGCCACCATAGCCACTGATCGCCTCCTGGTAAGCTCCGGTATGAAAAAATCCCAAATACAACGGCTCGTCGCTATCATTGTCGACTCTGGGTAAAAATATTTGCTGGTCAAGGTCTTCTGAGTTGTAGTAATCAGAATGATCACAACTGATTCCACCTATGTTGACCTGGGCATAATCTTCTTTCCATTTATTGATTGGAAGGAGGATGAATTTTTCAAAAATCGACCATGCATCGGGTATGGTATTCATCAGGCTGTTGTCTATCAAGTACCAAAGCTCGGCATCGTTTTGTTGTTTGGCCTCCAACACTTTAAAAATAATGGCACCGCTTTCACCTACTGTGTATTTGCCAAATT
>CALMWS010000426.1 GCA_937870795.1 uncultured Bacteroidota bacterium
TTTTGCCTTTGCGCAATTCAAGAATCGATTTTTTTACCAATTCGGTGTCGCAACCTAAACCCTTGAGTAAAACAGCAGGTGCATCAATTCCATCCACAAGCCCCATGACCATAATCTCCGGTGTAATATACTGGTCACCCAGTTCAACCATGTATTTTTTGGCTTTGGAAAGCATGGCATTTGCCTCCGGAGTGAGTTTTTGTTTTTCTACTGCCTTGACCCTGGGAGATTTTTCAACATAATTGTACAACTCCCGCTTGAGCAGTGGCATGTTGATGTTCATCGATTTAAACAAATCGGGTATGATGGCTTCATCGGCATCCATAATACCAATGAGCAGGTGGGCGGTCTGTACATCTTCCTGATTGAGGCTTGCAGCCAGTCGCTGTCCCTTCAAAATTGCGTCCTGGGCACTCACGGTAAAGTTTTCGTAAGTCATACTGAATTTTTAAAGACACTAAGATAAGGCAATTGTGCCATAGCTCATCCGTAATTGGATCAAGCGCTTCAATTCATCGGCAAAAGATGGATAGCAGGCAGACGGCAGAAAATTGACAATAATCAGGGAGCCAGTCTCGTCATGTGCCAGCCGTGCTGGTCATTGGTAAACTTGATGCGGTCGTGCAACCTGCTCAATCTGCCTTGCCAAAATTCTATTTCCGATGGAATGAGGATGTAACCTCCCCAGTGAGGTGGTTTTGGCAGTACGTCCTGACCCTCAAAGAGGGATTCAGTCTCTGCCACCATTTTTTCGAGCAATTTGCGATCTTCAATGGGCCTGCTTTGAGGTGAAGACCATGCACCAATTTGGGAGTCACGCGGCCTGCTTTGAAAGTACAGAGTCGACTTTTGCTCATCGTAAAACTCCAGTCTGCCTCTGATCCTGATTTGACGGCCCAATTCAAGCCACGAAAATACAAGACAGGCATTGGGATTGTTTTCTATCTGCCTTGCCTTGTCGCTGGTATAATTGGTATAAAAAACAAAGCCCCTTTCATCAAGCTCTTTGAGCAACACGATCCTGCCATCGGGCATGCCATTGCTGTCAACCGTAGCCAGCATCATGGCGTTGGGTTCTCTCACTTCTGCCCTTACCGCTTCATCAAACCAGTGATGAAATTCGTCAAAGGGGTTGGTGCGTATGGAGGTGATGTCCAGTTCTTCATTGGCATAGTGTTGCCTCATGGAGGCGATGTCATGATTCATAAAGCTGCTATTTCTTCAATTTTGTGGATGATGGTTTGTTTTTGTTGCACTCCGGCCGCCCTCCATTCCAGTTTTCCATTTCTAAAAATGGCAATGGTGGGAATGCTCATGATCTGCAATTTTTGGGCCAGTGCCTCATTGCGGTCTACGTCAATTTTTACAACTTTTACTTTTTCACCCATCTCGTTTTTTACTTCCTGGATAATGGGTGCCAAGGCATGACAAGGACCACACCAGTCGGCATAAAAGTCGATCAGTACAGGTGTGTCGGATTCGATGATGTCGTTGAATTTCATGGAATTAAACTATGATTTTTAAACGTTACAAAATTTTTATTGGTTCATTCGGTCTGCAAAATATACATCATAGAATAAAATGATGGTAACCCATGTTGCATTCACTAAAAATTTTGTAAAAAAACAAATAATAGAATTTTCTTTTGATCCAAAATGGCAAAGTCGGGCTAAATTGAATAAAAATTTGCTTAGGTTTGCCCAAAGTGCAATTTTACCTTGAATGGAGCAAAAAAACAATAAAAAGGTTTTGAGGTCATGGGCCATTTTCGACTGGGCCAATTCGGCGTATGCCCTGGTGATTTCGACCGCCATCTTTCCCACCTATTTTGTGAAGGCAACACCTCAAGTTATTCATTTTCTGGGTTTTGATATTAGCAATGCGGCATTGTATAGCTTTTCTGTTTCGTTTTCATACATCGTTATTGCTGCCCTCTCCCCTATCTTATCGGGTATTGCAGATTTTTCAGGAAGGCGTATGTTTTTCCTGAAAGTTTTTA
>CALMWS010000427.1 GCA_937870795.1 uncultured Bacteroidota bacterium
GTGCGGAGCAGGAGGAATAACCATAAATACACAAGCACAAGCCAATGCATTCAGAACTTCCTATCCTGGCTGCCTGGTCATAGGCGGTGACTTAATTATCAATGATGACGATGGCATGGGAAATGATTTAGTGAAAATCGACAGCTTGTACGGACTAAGCGGTGTCAACGGTGCATTGGGCATATTTTTTAACCCTTTACTTACCAAGCTCGACTCTCTCAATAACATCACACATGTGGGTGGAGATATCAGCATCTTCGACAACAATTTGATCTCCAATCTGACAGGACTTTCTGGACTTACCAGCCACACAGGTACTTTTTCTGTGTATAATAATACATCCCTAAGCTCACTGAATGGTATCCACAATCTTACTCAATTCAACAACCTCAATATTTATAGCAACCCTTCCTTGGTCAACCTCAATGGACTTGCCAACGCAGACATTGTAAATGGCGCGCTGTACATTAGTGGCAATGACAATTTGATTGATGTTTCAGGATTATCTTCGATCAGTTCTGTAGGCAGTACTTTTACCATCAGCAGCAACCCTGCCCTGACTTCTATTCAGGAATTGACACAACTTACCACAGTAGATGAAAGTCTCTTCATTACAGACAATGCCAGCCTCCAAAACCTGGACGGCTTGCTTTTTCTCGAATCCATTTCACTTGATTTGTACATCGACAACAATGGAGCTCTCTCCGATTACTGTGGCTTGTATCCGATCATGGACAAAGAAGTCAACATGGGCGGCACTGCCATTGGCGGAACCATTACCATCACCAACAATGCCATCGATCCCAGCCCCTCTGATATTGTAATGAATGGCCCCTGCGGCAGCCTGCAAAATGTACGAACCGGTCAACGGTATATGTCACTGCAAGATGCCATTAATGGAGCAGACCCCATGGGTGGTGATACCATCATCTTCCTTGACAACATCGAAGAAAGTTTTGTAGCCTACAACTCAGCCTACATTCAATCCAATGGCTTTACCCTCACCATTCCCGATGATATTCCAGATGTACAATTTGGCAGTATGGAGATTTATACCAATGTGAAATTTATTTGGCTGGGTGGCACCATCATTGTTAGCCCAACAGGCTACATCCTCAATGACGGCACCTTGCACAACAATGGTACCATCATTTACCAGGGTGGCACCGGCACCTTCGAAAATGGCGGCATCTACAAAGGCACCGGCAGCTTTCAGGGCAATTTTGTAAATTATGGAACTGTCAAACCCGGAAATTGATCTGATAATCCAATATATTATCCAAAAAGAAAAGGGCCGATTTTTGACGATCGGCCCTTGTTGTTTATAGTTGTAATAACTTATGTTTACTTCGCCAGATCAAACCGATCAAGGTTCATTACCTTGGTCCAAACTTTTACGAAATCACTTACAAACTTGTCTTCGGCGTCTGAACAGCCATACACCTCTGCAAGAGCCCTAAGCTCTGAGTTGGCACCAAATACCAAATCAAATCTTGTACCTGTCCATTTGATAGAGCCGGTTTTACGGTCGCGACCTTCATAAACGTGCTTATGATCATCAGCAGCTTTCCATTCAACTCCCATGTCGAGAAGGTTGACAAAAAAATCATTGGTCAATACCCCTTTTCGGGAGGTAAATACACCGTGATCACTATTATCCCAATTGGCTCCCAATACACGCATGCCACCCAGTAAAACGGTCATCTCCGGTGGAGTAAGGGTCAACAATTCTGCCTTATCTATCAGGAGATGCTCAGCGGGTATAGCAGATTTTGACTTTAGGTAATTCCTAAATCCATCTGCAAATGGCTCCAATGCTTCAAAGGAATGAACATCGGTATGTTCCTGGCTGGCATCCGTTCTGCCAGGGGCAAAAGATATTGTTACCTTCTTACCTGCAGCGTTGGCCGCTTCCTCAACAGCAGCATTACCCGCCAATACTATGAGGTCGGCCATTGATATTTTCTTACCGCCACTCTGTTGTCCGTTGAATTCTGCTCTTATACTTTCAAGTACATCCAGCACCTTTGTCAACTGAGTAGGATTGTTGACCTTCCAATATTTCTGAGGACTCAATCTTACCCTCGCGCCATTGGCACCGCCTCTTTTATCAGAATCTCTGTAAGTGGATGCAGAAGCCCATGTAGTACTTATCAATTCTGAGATACTAAGACCACTGGCCAAAACCCTTCTCTTGAGTTCGGCTGTATCAGCATCATTGATCAAATCATGATCCACAGCTGGCAATGGGTCTTGCCAGATCAAATCTTCAGCAGGTACTTCCGGGCCCGTATATCGCGATTTTGGCCCCATGTCTCTGTGCGTCAGTTTAAACCAAGCCCTGGCAAAAGCATCGGCAAACTGATCCGGGTTATCCAAAAATCTTCTTGAAATTTTTTCATAAGCAGGATCAAAACGCAAAGCCAGGTCGGTAGTGAGCATGACCGGAGTGTGTCTTTTGCTTGCATCGTGGGCATCGGGCACTGTTTCGGCACCCATGCCGTGTTTGGGAATCCATTGGTGAGCTCCGGCCGGAGACTTGGTCAATTCCCATTCATAACCGAAAAGGTTCCAGAAAAAGTTATTACTCCACTTGGTGGGTGTGGTTGTCCATGCGCCTTCTAATCCTGAGGTAATGGTATCTCCTGCCTTTCCCTTCCCAAAAGAAGAATGCCAACCAAAGCCCTGCAGCTCCATCTCGGCTCCCTCCGGTTCTTTGCCCACCAGTGCAGCATCACCTGCCCCATGTGTCTTTCCAAATGTGTGTCCTCCAGCAATTAAAGCCACTGTCTCTTCATCGTCCATCGCCATTCTGCCAAAAGTTTCTCTGATGTCCTTAGCAGCTGCAATGGGATCAGGATTGCCCCCCGGGCCTTCAGGATTGACGTAAATCAATCCCATTTGCACAGCTGCCAATGGATTTTCCAGATCACGCTCTCCGGAATAGCGGGTAGCATCATCCAGCCATTTTTTCTCCAGTCCCCAATAAATGGCTTCATCTGGTTCCCAAACATCGGCTCGACCACCGGAAAAACCAAAGGTTTTAAAACCCATTGATTCCAGTGCTACATTACCCGTAAGGATCATGAGATCGGCCCACGATATTTTCTTTCCATATTTTTGTTTGATGGGCCAAAGTAACCTCCTGGCTTTATCGAGATTAGTATTATCTGGCCAACTGTTCAAAGGCGCAAAACGCTGCAATCCTTTAGCGGCTCCTCCCCTGCCATCGCCGATGCGATAGGTGCCCGCAGCATGCCATGCCATTCTGATGAAAAAGGGCCCGTAATGCCCATAATCCGCAGGCCACCAGTCTTGCGAATCCGTCATCAAAGCCTCCAAATCTTTTTTAAGTGCCTCATAGTCCAGACTCGCAAACTCTTTGCGATAATCAAAATCCTTATCCATAGGATCTGACTCGGCTCCATTCTGCCTTAAAATAGATAAATTCAACTTATTGGGCCACCAATCTGCATTGGATGTCCCCCTTTGAGTACCTGCATGGTGGTGCATCGCCCCCGTAAACGGACACTTACCCCCTCCATTTGAATTGTTTTCCATGTATTAGCTAGTTTTTGTTATCAATCCTCAAAAATACGGCTAAATTGGTCATCAATCAAACTGATATTTTCTATATTTGTATCGATATTATCTATATTATAAACCTCACTTCTATTAAATCAAAAATACATTCAAATATTACAATCATGCCCACCTTCTCTTTAATTCGTAATTCGCATTCCGTAATTCGCAATCCGTAATTCGCAATCCGTAATTCGCAATCCGTAATTCGTAATCCTTAATTCGTAATCCAAAATTCGTAATCCAAAATTCGCAATTTAACCCCTACCCCCTCTAACCTATCCCCTACCCATGAACTTCCAACAACTAGAATACATCCTCGCCGTAGACCGCTACCGCCACTTCGTCACCGCAGCCCAGCACTGCCATGTCACCCAGGCTACTTTGAGCATGATGATCAAAAAACTGGAAGACGAACTCCAGATAAAAATATTCGACCGAAGTCGCCAGCCGGTAATACCCACAGAGATAGGACAAAAAATCATAGCCCAGGCCAAGGTGGTTTTGCGGGAGACCGCCGGCCTCATCGACATCGTACAAAAGGAATCAAACCTGGTACAGGGAGAACTACGCATCGGCATCATTCCAACTCTCGCGCCCTACTTACTGCCACTCTTCCTCGATCGATTTTTGCGAAAATATCCAGAGATCAAGCTGCAGATAAGCGAACTGACAACCGATGTTATCATTGAACGGATCAAGCACAATCAACTGGATGCCGGCTTATTAGCCATTCCCGTTAATCAAACCGATCTGGTAGAAATTCCATTGTTTCATGAAGAATTTGTGGTTTATTCCTCTCAAAAATCGCTTCACCCCAAAAAGAAATATTTGTTGCCAAGCGATCTAAATGTTGACAAACTTTGGTTGCTGGAAGAAGGTCATTGCCTCAGAAACCAGGTAGTCAATCTCTGCGAATTGAAGGTCCACGAGCGCAACATCCACCAATTTGACCTCACTGCCTCCAGTATTGAAACCCTTAAAAAAATTGTTGACCTCAACGAAGGTATAACAGTGCTTCCCCAACTTTGCCTCAACGACCTCAATAAGAAACAAATGAACCACGTGCGTTACTTCAAAGCCCCCGTACCCGTGAGAAAGATAGGTATGGTGAGTTTTCGTTACTTTGTAAAAGAAAAAATGCTTACCGCACTCAAAGACGAAATCCTGGCCTGCCTGCCTGAGGAGATGAAGAGATTGGAAAACAAGGTGGTGATCAATATGTAGATCTTACACATCACCACTAAGTTTGCTAATAAGCCACACATCACATCTTTGCAAACGTAACTGATCTTACGGACACATTCTTTTCTGCAGGTTCTATTGTAATTACATTAATTCCAACAGGGAAAATAGAAGTGTCTATCAACAACGACTGACTGCCATTGATAGCAATTGATTTTATCAAAGTACCATTCGCGGCGTAAAAATATAATTTGCCTTTTATATCCGGAACCTCAATATTGAGAAAATCATTACTGGGGTTAGGATATAGCTTGACAGTTAAATCATCTAAAACATCCACTGAAGAAGTTGGCCGCATCCAATGTCGGAGATCAAAAGCCATGGTATAATGTGTAGAAGTAGTACTTGGTGTCACATCTCCAGCTTTTGTAAACAAGGCACCAGAAAAAATAAAAAGTGAGTCCTTTGTGACTTTTTGTACTGTGTTAAAGCCATTAAAACCATCATTGGAAGGCCGATCAGCAGTAACCACCGATACCAACAATTTCACCCTGCTCTCAGCATCTACTTCCATTATGTCAAAACTTGCTCTGTCATCGGATCTGTGACCCAGTAGATAATATTTATCATGCAATTTGCCGGCACATTTTAAATTATAAATCCAATGACCATTTTGAGCAATATCGTCAACTCTTGCCAATACATTACCCAAAGTATCAAGTGCAAGAAAGCTGCATGCCTTCAGTAGTTTTCCAGATAATACATCAATTTTGGGATACCGCCAGGATAATTGAAGTTCCTCACTATAATTTGAAATCCAATAATATTCCTCTTCATCAGGCCAGAACTGAATCTCATCTACAAACTTAAATCGCCTCAAAACTTTAATATTCTTAACATCTGAAAAATCAGCAAGTGTAAGCTCTGCCTTTGCTTTGAGACTATCAGCATCCATATTAACATAAAATGTGACAATGCCTAATAACCGATTATTAATTAAACTATAGCGAGGATTTACTGTAATATACTCTCGAGAAAAAGTGTCACCAGGATCAGGTAAATTGTAAATAACTTGGGACATGGTATCCCATTTTAACTCATTATTAAAAGTATAAAACCTTATGCCGCCTCTTGGATTTTCCTCTACATCCTCAATGATTGCGGTACCAGCAAAATAGATAGAATCAATACCAATTTGATTTATGTAATCGTTAACAATGCTATACAGTCGTTGTGTAGTATCCACTTTGTATTCAATTAACTGACCTGATGATGCATCAAATTTCTTGATACAAGCATTAGGAGTTAATGCACTAGTGTTATTTTTTGCCCTCCATCCAGTGATAACAATTCTACCTTTATCATCCAGCAATAGTTTTCTGTAGGTTTGATTAAATTCATTACCTGTATAAAAATTATCAGTTTTTGACCAAAGTATCTCACCAGTGCCTGGATTAATTTTAACTAACTTAACTCCATTGACTAAAAACCCTTTCTTTGTTTGATATAATAGATATATAAAAGTATCAACATCAAGAATATTCACAACATCTAAAGTTGTATATATGTTTTCTGTCTGGCCAAATCCAACACCACCATCATTTAAAACCAAATGTTGCCAAAAAGAACCATATCCCTTAAAATTTAAAGGATATGGTTGTTGTGATTTCACATAATTAACTAATAAAATCAGGCATATAAGCAATCCTTGCTTCATCACTTTAGGTTAATTACAATTAAAATCACATGGCAAACACCTAATTGTACTTGGGTCATGCATTCCATCCGGTGTTCCATTAGAACATTGTTCAATAATAATTGGCGATACTACTTTCCCCGTATGAGTCTTATGAACTTCTAAAACAGCCTTAGCTACATTATAGCAAACATTATATTCAATAATACAGCATCCATTACTATCACAACTCGATTTTGCCCAAAATGTTTGCTGATTACCTCCATCATTTCTACCTCTTCTACCTTCACCACCAATTGGAACATCCGCTGTATAGAGACAATATGCATAACAAGATGGCCTTATGTATTCTGTTACATATGTTATTGCTGATCCGCAGGGAAGACCGTTCCCTAAACTCTCAAAAAGTTCTTTCACAAGCATGTTATAAATTTCGTCATCCAAACCAGAAAAAAATAAATTTAATTGCCCATCATTATCTCTTGCCAGGTGAGCGTTTATTGAATCTTGAAGTTCCTAGCATGTAGAAATTAATTCGAAATTACCTGTTGCAACATATTTTAATGTTCCAAAGTCATCAAAGCAATAAATAAGCGACAAACTTATTTCACATCCTGGAAATGATGGGATACCATCAAGAACAAAAACAGTTGTATCCTCTATACAAGTACTAGTCACAACTTCATCATAACAAGAATTGCCAGGATCAAATCGTGAATTTAAATTTTCTTGTTCATTCCCTCCCTGCTCACAAGAAGATAAAAAGGAAAGGAAGCCGACCATGATAAATACAATTAAAGAAAAACGGATGGACTTAATTTTTAATAAACCGGTTGAGTGTTGAGTGTTGAGTGTTGAGTGTTGAGTGTTGAGTGTTGAGTGTTGAGTGTTTCATAACTTGGTATTTTTCAGTTAAATAATTTTGCGCGCAACACAAATATAAATACATTATTTCAATATACGATAAAATATTGGTATTTTTTATCGGTTTGCACGGTTTTACACATACATTAGTTTTAAGCAACATATATAAAATATTTAAAATCAAATCATTCTAATTTTATTGCCTCAATGTATTATCAACAATAATATCATAATCCTGCTAAACATCCATAATATTTATTGTTTCAGTCGTATTAAACACATGAATTTGACATATTACGAAACTTTCTTATTCAATTATCAATGTATAACTTAAATATTTTCTTGAATCATTAGAATATTTCTTATCTGCTCCATATGCCTCAAATTATGATTGATTACAAACTGAAAGGTATCACCAAGTTTCAATTTCAAAAGGTTTGACAAAGAGGTGCTCACCCTTAGGTCCAAACTTACCTGGCGGGAACGATCAATTAATTCCTTCATTTTGATTTGTTGCGCTATACAGATGTCAATCACCGATTTGTCGAGAGGGGCATTCAGTGGATTTTTATCTTTAAAGGTTTTCATCTTATTTAGCTTCGCCTTTGGCAGCATACTTTTGGCAAAGTATCGCCCCAACCATCCGCCTGTAAAATGAGATTTAGGACGGGAACTTGAATGTTGGATGGCTTTTTCGATCGCCGGCAGGTAAAAGGCCCCATATCGATTGAGATGTTCCACACATTCCAAAATGTTCCACGATTGCATATCCTTCCTCCTCGTTAGGGTTTCCCAGCTCAGGACTTTGAGTTTTTCCAACTCACTGACTACTTCACTACACTCAAACAGGAGGTTTTCCAATAAAGCTGTTGTCTGCATATTTTTTTTTTGGCAAAGAAACTATGCCACTCTATTTTAAATCTTGATCTAAGTCAAGACTTTTTAAACGCGAAAGTGTTTCGGCACTCATGCGGAGGTAATTAGCAATGTAGCGGTGAGGAATTTCCTGAAACAAGGCAGGGCTCCTTCCTAAAACTCTCAAATATCGTTCCCTTGGAGCTGTGGTCAATAGATCGATTTCTCTTTCCATTTGTTGTAACACCAGGTTTTCCAACACACCGATCCACCATTTTTGGTATACGTTTGGATCCAGACCATCAAACACCATCTCTTTGGCGATTATCCTGATCTTACACCTTTTTATCGCTTGTATATAAAATGAAGAAGGCCTTCCTGTCAAAAAGGAATCAAGCACTACCAAAATGTTGCCCTTATAACCAAATCTGATGATCTGTTCTTCATCATCATCTACCACATAAACCTTCAAGCTACCACTCTCCACCAGATAAATAGAGGTATCTATGCTTCCGGGCGTTCTTAAATATTCATTCCGCTGAAGCACTAGCTGTTTATAAGGCAATTGCAAAAAATCAACAAAATCAGCCATTCACCTAATTTGGAATAAATATAATTTTTTCTTTTCTCAATCCGAATCATTGCTGCAACGGTATTTGCTATATTTTATGCCACTCTTTTTGCTGCCAATGGGAATATTTGATACCCTATCAGGTGCTTTCTATCAAACAAATAGGTACAATATTAAACCATCTTAACCCCACTTAAGCTTTTCAAGGTCTCTTTGATGTAAACTCCTAAGAAAATGGTACCTAATAAATTTAGCCATGGTAGTTTCAAAATAGCATTGATTCATTTTCAAAGTTGAAGTCATGTATTTTCAAAGTTGAAGTCATGTATTTTCAAAGTTAAAGCCATGCATTTTCAAAGTTGAAGTCATGCATTTTCAAAGTTGAAGTCATGCATTTTCAAAGTTGAAGTCATGTATTTTCAAAGTTGAAGTCATGCATTTTCAAAGTTTATAACATGTATTTTCAAAGTTAATTGCTTGCATTTTCAAAATAACTTCTATATTTACAGCCATAATTCACTTATTATGAGTATGCTACGTGCTATAAAAAGAGAAATGGATGTTTTTTGCAAAAAATACCCGATTCTGGTTCTAACAGGACCCCGACAATCGGGCAAAACACACTTTTTAAAAGCCCAATTCCAAAACTACCGGTATGTCAATCTTGAAAATCCAGACAATCGTATCTTCGCATTGGAGGATCCCAATGGCTTTCTCATGGAATACGATCAATTTGTCATCTTTGATGAAATCCAGCGTGTGCCTGAATTGTTTTCCTACTTACAAACCAAGGTGGATGAAGATAGAATTATGGGTCAGTATATCTTATCAGGTTCTCAAAACTTTCACCTGATGCAAAATATCACCCAAAGCCTGGCGGGAAGAGTTGCCCTTTTTAAATTACTGCCTTTTGATCTGTCCGAGATGAAAGCTGCCCATTGGTTGGATGACGACTATGCCGTCAATTTGCAGAAGGGATTTTATCCAGCCATCTATGACCGGGATATCCCTTCCAAAAATTTTTACTCCAACTACCTTCAAACTTATGTAGAAAGGGATCTTACAGACCTGATCCAGGTAAAAAATCTAAGGCTGTTCCGAAACTTCATTTCACTGTGTGCCGCCAGGGCAGGACAATTGCTTAACCTAAATTCTCTGGCCAACGAATGCGGCATCTCCCAACCCACCGCCAAATCATGGATCTCTGTGCTGGAAACAAGTTATATTGTTTACCAACTTCAGCCCTATTTGCCCAATTTCAACAAACGCATCACCAAAAGCCCCAAACTTTTCTTTTATGATACCGGGCTATTGTGCTACTTATTAAAAATCAACGATGCAGATTCACTTAAACTGAGTCCTCACAAAGGCAATTTGTTCGAAAATTACATCATAAACGAATATATCAAAAAAAACTACCATAACAACCTTCTTCGAGATTTCTGGTTTTGGCGCGATGCTGTAGGGCATGAAATTGATCTGATTTGGCAAAAATCTGAAAAACTCAACCTGGTAGAAATTAAAGCATCAGCAACCATCATGCCCGAAATGTTCAAAGGCATTCTTTATTTCGAAAAGCTGAGTGGCAATAATATTGAGAGCAAAACGCTGGTGCACACAGGTCTTTTTAATCAACAGCGCAATATAGCCAAGGTAAATAGTTGGAAAAATATTGAAATATGATCTCTTTTGCAATACGCGCTCGGCGCTTTGCATAACTGAGTAGTTTCAGCAAAGCCGAAAAAATTGCCCCTACAATCCAAAGGTTTGTAGGGATAGTGAAGGCATCACGCGCTTAGCGCGTGGCAACAACTAATCTCTATTACGAGCATAGGCTTAATATATTGAAATATTAACCATCTTGAACAAGCTAGGTCGATGCCGTGCAAGGTTTTGCACGGTTCCTTCATTATCGAGTGAAATCTTTCACTCGATTTGCTCCAAAGTCATAACTGAACGGTTTTGGCTTTGCCAAAAAA
>CALMWS010000428.1 GCA_937870795.1 uncultured Bacteroidota bacterium
TTCATGGTCATTTCACGAGGGGTGCCTGAGCATGTGCTGTAGTGAGGTTGGGCAGGACAACCATAATTAGCTGTGTTGTGGGTTGGGGTGTCGCTTACCAGGTCACTTCCACAGGTAGCGTCTCCCCAGATGTGGCGGAGATTGAGCCAGTGGCCTACTTCGTGGGTTGCGGTTCTTCCTTTGTTGAAAGGAGCGGCTGCTGTACCCATGTTGCCGGTAGCATTGTCATCCAATACTACGCCATCTGTAGATGAAGGGCCTCCGGGAAATTGGGCATAACCCAAAATGCCACCACCCATATTGCAAACCCAGATGTTTAACTTGGTAGTAGGGGTAGTTGGGTTGATACCTCCCTGTGCTGATTTTTTCATGGCATCATTGGTTGACCAGCTGGTTTTGTTGGTTGATTTTCTTACTACTGAATGCAACACAAACTCAATGCCGGTTGCACCCGAAGCCACTCCTGAAAATGCAGAAGGAATAGACCCATACTCGCTGTTGAGCGCTGCATAGTCTGCATTGAGCACATCAATTTGCGACTGAAGTTGTGCCAGAGAAACATTTTGAGCAGCGGTTTTATACAGTACATTGAATACTACCGGAATCTGGATATTACCATTTGACAACAAAATCCTGTCTCCTTTGCGCATGGCTTCTTCGGTAAAGGCTTCGATGGCATCCATTCTGGCTTGTAAGCCCGGATCCGCTTCCAGTTGTTGTTGCAAAACGGTGTGAGATGCACATCCTCTGTTGAGCACCTGATCCTGAGAGATAATTTCCTGCTCGCCTTCGTTTTTGGCACAAGAAAAAAGTGCCATGACTACCACGGCGAGTAAGCTTAATTTTTTCATTGAATAGAATTTGAAATTTATTAATTAATTATAGACACAACGCATTTACTTTTGAATGCCCTATGTATTTGCGAAGACAAAATTATATTTTTTTTAAACTTTGAATTAAAATTACATTAAATATTTTTAATGCAGAATATTATTTTGTTTTATTAATTTATTTATGCTGTAACATAAATTTCATCGATGTTTTATTGGTCAACACAAAATTTAATTTCGAATCATTGTGTTTTTTTACCGTCTATTTCTTTCATTAACGCGCTTACACACCAATTATTTTGGATATAAAAGCCATAATCGCAAAATATTTTACTGAATCTGATATTGATTTAGAAAATGACAGATTTTTAATCAAAAAAAGACAAATAAGTTGTATATTTGAAGACAAAATATTGGTCAAAAATGTACGACAGAGCGATTCTGCACATGGATCTCGATTCGTTTTTTGTTTCTGTGGAATGCCTGAAAAACAGTTCTTTTATAGGCAAACCCCTGCTCATAGGGGGCACCAGCAACCGCGGCGTGGTAGCTTCGTGCAGTTACGAGGCAAGGCGGTTTGGTGTTCATTCGGCCATGCCCATGAAGATGGCACTCCGCCTCTGTCCGCAGGCCATTGTGCTCAGGGGGGATATGGACAGTTACAGTAAATATTCTCACGAGGTCACCCAGGTGATTGCCGATCAGTCGCCCATTTACGAAAAGGCGTCTATTGATGAATTTTACCTCGACATTTCGGGTATGGACAAATACTTTGGTTGTTACAAGTGGTCGCTCGAGTTGCGGCAGCGCATCACCAAAGAAACAGGCCTGCCCATTTCCTTTGGCTTGTCGGTCAACAAGCTGGTATCCAAGGTGGGCACGGGAGAGGCCAAGCCCAACGGCACCCGTCAAATAGACCCCGGCGTAGAGAAAGAATTCCTGGCCCCACTCGCAGTAGCCAAGATCCCCGGTGTGGGCAAGGAAACCCACAAAAAACTCAGCTTCATGGGTGTGAGAGACATCCGTACGCTTAGCTTCATCCCTCCCAGGCTGCTCGAACGCGAATTTGGTCAGCACGGCCGCTCCCTTTGGGAAAAAGCCAACGCCATCGACCGCAGTCCGGTAGTGCCCTACCACGAACAAAAATCCATGTCCAAAGAACGCACCTTCACCGAAGACACCCTCGATCTTCGTTACATGCGCAACCTGCTGCTCGACATGACCGACAAGCTCGCCTTTGAACTGCGCAACGACAAAAAGCTTACCTCCTGCATCACCGTCAAAATCCGGTACGCTGATTTTAACACCTACACCAAACAACGCCAGATCCCCTATACCGCCAACGACAACGTCCTCACCCGCCACGTCCTCAACCTCTTCGACCAGCTCTTCGAAAGAAGGCAGCTCATCCGCCTCATTGGTGTAAAATTCTCCGGCCTCGTCAGCGGCTCCTACCAGATCGACCTCTTCGAAGACACCATCGAACAAATCGAACTGCTCAAACAAATGGACCACATCCGCAAACGATTTGGCAGCGGTGCCGTGATGCGGGCGAGTGGGTTGTGATGGGTAATCATCCCCAAGATAAGCCCTGCAAGGGCACCCAACACATCCGAGGGGCGATGATGGTCAAAATATGAGGTATTATTTAATTTAAGGAATGATTCATCACCACCCCTTCCAGGTTTTTGGGTTGTCAATAATATAATTTCTGATTCGCATCAATTCATCCTGGTTGCGGATAATTCGATCGTAATAATTTTGTTGAAAAAAATGATTGTTGCGATTGTATTTGGGCATATCCAAATGATTTTGGTCGATGAAATTGTTAATTTTTGAATTTACCCCTGATTTAAACCCGGCCATAAACGACGAAATGGATTTGGGCATTCGTATCAAATATTGGGGTTGGTTACGGTTATGATGGTGGTAATGATGATGGTGGTAATGATGATGGTGGTAATGATGATGGTGTAGATACGGACGGCCGTCCGTATCTACACCATCATCAATGGAACGGATTGATTCATCATCAATGGAACGGTTCGTACCACCATCATCAACGGAACGGTCTGTTTTACCATCAACATCCCTGTTATCTAGGGTATTGGATTTTATGGAACCGAAATTTTGCAACCGTTCATCCTCGATGTTTCTTAATATCACAATGGCATGAAAATGATTGGGCATAATGACATATTCATCCAAAAACAATTCCTTTCTGATGTCAAATGATTTTAACCATTCGGTTTTTACGATTTCGCCAAAATCTGATAAAATCATTTTTTTATTCACAATTTGCCCCAGAATACATTGCCTGCCTTGAGTAACTACGGTGATGAAATACGCTGCCTCATTTGCATAATTCCACCCCTTTAGACGATGGGACCCTATTCTGAATTTTCCGGCAAATTTTTTCATAACACTTTGTTTAATTTATCCGACCGCCCCTTTTTTCCATGCCATGCATTAGGTGTCATCATTAACGTCAATTATCACCTCCACAACTAATAAGATAAAATATACCTCTTACCGGGAAGAGGGCGCACCACCCCTTTGAATTCCAGAGCCAGCAGTTGAGAGGCTAAGGTGGAAGAGGGCAGATTGAGGCCATAGATCAGTTCTTCTATCCCCGTTTCTTTGCGCATGCGGATGAAGTCTACGATGGCCTGTTGCTCGGCATCCAGCTCTATGAATAGGGAGGTCTGCACCGGTCGCTTGTGATCTATGTCGTCCCAGCGCATGATATAGAGGAGGTCAGACAGGTCTTCCATCAGGTGGGCCTTGTTTTTTTTGATCAGGGCATTGCAGCCCCCGGACCATTCATCGCCTGGGCGACCCGGGATGGCAAATACATCTTTGTTGTATTCATTGGCAAACTCTGCAGTGATGATGCTGCCACCACTGGTTTTGGATTCTATTACTACCAAAGCATCGGCCAGTGCAGCTATGATGCGATTTCGCATGGGGAAGTTGACCTTGTCGGGCCGGGTTTGACTACAGAATTCGGTGAGCAATCCCCCGTTTTTGAGCATTTTTTTGGCTAACTCTTTGTGGGCAGCCGGGTATATAATATCATGGCCATTGCCCATTACGCCCAAGGTTGCCAAGCCCACTTCAATTGATTTTTTGTGCGCACAACCATCAACGCCATAGGCCAGTCCGCTGACGATCACCACCCCATAATCGGCCAGGTCTTCTACCAATTTTTCAGTCAACATCCTGCCATGAGCACTGGGCGTTCGTGTGCCTACAATGCCAACGGTGCGGTGTGGATTGAGGTCCTGGCCGCCGCGATAGTACAAAATAAGTGGGCTGTAATCAAAATGCCTTAGCCTGCGCGGATAATTGTCATCCAGAAAAAACAAGACCTGCACCTGATTTTGTTCTACAAAACGCAGTTCTTCTTCCGCTCTGGGAAGTACGACGGAAGCATTGATTTCTCTTGCCTTTAGGGTTCCTATACCCGGTATCTTCGATAAGGCAGATTTTTTCTCTCTGAATACAGCTTCGGCACTGCCGCAATAGCCGATCAGATTTTTGGAAAGTACGGGCCCGATGTTGGGCACCATGGTCAGGGCAATCCTGTACAGGGTCTCGTTCATAGCGTTTCATTATATATATAGGCTGGGTCGCAGCCCGGGGGTGTAAATTCTTACCTAAGTCCGGCAGCTTTGCTCAAATGCATTTGCGCCTGCTGGGTATCTCCCAACAGATTAAAGCATTCACCGGTCATCTGATTGAGTGTGGGTTGGTTCGGATCCAATTCCAGTCCCAATTTCATATAATGGGCAGCCCATTTTATGTCTTCAGTTCCTTTCTTCTCCATCAGCGTCTTACCAACCTTAATGTAAAAAGCCATCATTTGGTTCAAATCCGGCCCGGTTCCATGTAAATATTTAAGGTATTCTGTGACAAATGACACGTCAGGGCGCCTGCTGACCACCTGTTCGAAGTCGCTAAGCAGTGGCTTCAACTCTTTGTTGAGGTTGTAACTTTCTCCCGCAATACCGGCCATCATGAGGTTGGCATTGTAATAATTGGGAATGATCTCAGCTGCTTTTTTTGCATAAGGCATGGCTTCTGTCAACAGGCTTTTTTTCCTGGCAACATCGGTGGTTTCCTTAAATTCATTGAACAACGCTGTAGCCATAAACGAGTTGGCCCGGGCACTATTGCCCGATACACGCATGGCACTTTGATTGAGGCTCAATGCGGTTTCCCAGTCAGGTACGCGAATAAAACTCAAAAAGGCAAAAGCAAGTACGGGTACACAAAGCAAGGCAAGCTGAGCTCCTTCTTTGATTTGACTGCCCCATTTCTCACCCAATTTCCAGATGGCCCAGGCAAGCAAAAGGCAAAAACCAAGAGATGGCATGTAAATGAATCGGTCGTTCATAAAAGTACCCAGGTTGATCACGATGTTGGATACTATGGTAAGTGTGATCAGGTAAAAGGATATGGCATACCCTGAAAGCTGTTTTTCTTTGACTTGTTTCCACGCCCACCAGGCCATGCCACCGTAAAGCATCAGCGAAAGCCATACTTGCCACTTGCCCCAATTCATGATGGGAATGGCGTAAGGGTAATAATCATGGGTAAGTGGATATGGAAATATCAACAATTTGATATACAGCCCTAATGTATAGATGATGGTTGCCAGTTTTTCACCCCCCGACATTTCAAGGAAGGGGTTGTTCATGATATCCGTAATTTTTTGATTCAACTGCGGCACACCAGAAATCGAAAATCGCATCATCAGGTAGACAAAAGAAACAAGGGCCAGCCAAGCCAAACCGTTCCATGCTTTATTGCGATGAGGGCCACCAAAAACCCAAAGTGTGAGCGGTATGACGGCAGCAAAAGTAATCGTGTTTTCTTTCGAAAGTAAGCCCAGAAAATAACTGATCAAAGCGCCATACAAATAAGATTTCCCCTTGCCATACATATAATGCAACACAAATAAGTAAAGCGACAAAAGGGAAAACAACATGGCCATGATTTCATCGCGACCCTTGATGTTGGCCACCGCTTCAACATGGATGGGGTGAACCAGGTACAAAAGCGAAGCAGCAAATCCTATGTCAAACCAGCCCATCAATGATTTTTTATCGGGCATCAGCAGTTGAAAGGTGCGCAGTATAAAAATACAACTTAGTATGTAAAGCGAGATGTTGATCACATGACTCACACCGGGCTTCATTTTGTTGAAAACGCCATATTCTATTGCAAAAGTTACTAGCGAAAGGGGCCTGTAGCGATTGCCCTGAACGAGGTTCTTTTGTGCTCCAAAATAACCGGTCATGGATTCAGTAGTCATGATTTCATAAATGCCACCAAATCCTTTTTTGGTAAATTGATTGTCGGTGATCACAATGGTATCATCCAGCACATAGCCGTAATGAGCGGTTTGATGGTATAAAACAAAACCAAAAATGATCAGAACAGCAACCTTCCAGCCTTGCGATTTCCAGAAGTTGCCCGGGAGTTGCAATGGGGCAGCCACTGCCTTGGGGCTGTTTTCAATGACTGGGGCGTTCTTCTTTACTTGTTTCTGCTTAGCCATAGATCCAAACGATTCTTTTTATATGTGTATTACCAAGATTGTCAATTATCAACTGCGTCCAAAATTAGGAAAATAAATTTATCCGACGCGTTGAAGTTAAATATCTTGCATCAATTTGTGATATGGGCATGAAATTATTAAAACCAAATTTTTATTTGTCGGAAGATGTGGCTTCCATCGCTCTGCAACTGTTGGGTAAAGTGCTGGTTTGTGAGTCTGGAGGACAGATCACCCACAGCCGGATTGTTGAAACAGAGGCTTACCGTGGCCCTGATGACAGGGCATGCCACGCATACAACAACAGGCGTACCGACCGTACAGAAGTCATGTATGCCAAAGGGGGTTGTGCTTATGTATATATTTCTTATGGCATGCACCACTTGCTCAATGTGGTCACCGCAGCCGAGGACATGGCTCACGCAGTTTTAATCAGAGCCGTGCAACCGTTGGAAGGATTGGAGATCATGCAAAATAGAAGAGGAATTGCTGCCAACAACTATTTATTGACCGGCGGGCCGGGCAAAGTATGCCAGGCTCTGGACATTGATAAAAGTTGGAACAAAGTACAGTTTCACCAAACCAATTCCCCTTTGAGAATATATGAAGATGGATTTAATCCCGGGCCTATTGTTGAAACGCCCAGAGTAGGCATGTCTGTACATGTGGGGAGGCATTCTCATTGGCCATGGCGGTTTTATTTGAAAAATAATCCATGGGTGAGCAGGCCGCTGAATGTCCAGTATAATTGGTAAAAAAAAGGCGACCCCTTTTTGAGGAGCCGCCTTTTTTTGTGTGCTTGTAGTTGTTTATTTCTTCAGGTTGTAAGCAACCGCATTTTTTCCTATTTGTTTGCCCAATCTTAAGCCTTCAGAGCAGTCAAATCTTGGGTGAACACCCAGAGGAATTCTTGAGTAAGCATTTTCTTCTCCGATCTGGGTCATTGTTGTATACGTTCTTGGAGTGCCATTAAACTCAGACCTGCCGTAGTGGCAACGATCTGTAAATGTATAATTTTCACCAAAAAATTCGCTCAATACAGAAATACCCAAACCACCAAAAGTAGAGTGGCCAGAAGGATAGCCAGGGAATGGAGGTGTAAGGTTGTCAGTGCCAACAGCATTGCCCAAAATGGTTCTGAAATCAGGATTGATATTGGCAGGAATATAGTTGAAAGGTCTTTCTACATTGTAATGATACTTTGAACCCCATGCAGCAACGGCTCCATCGTTTTCTGCAATACCCAACTTCAAAAACAAGTGAACACAGAATTCGAGGCTTGCATTTTCATTTTCAACCATTTGTCTGGCTATCTGGAAAGCCCTTGCGGGAGGGCTGAAAGTTAGACCTACAATGTCATCACTCCAGAACTCTGCTCTCCACCTTCTTTCGTGGGTAAGATTTACAATGTTTTCATTTACTTCAGCAAAATCTTTGTAATACTGACTTGCCGGGTTGGTGCTATAAGCGGGAGGTGGAGGTGAAAGTAACTCATTGCCAAAGGTTGCAAAAGTTCTCACCTTACCCCAATATGGAAACAATGACTTGCCATCTGCAGGCTGCCATTTTCCAACACCAGTGGGTGGTACATAAGAAGCAGGGAAAACATCAGCTGACTGATTAACACCCTCTACGTCCGTATCGGCATATTTCATCACAGCATCAGCTACCAATCTACCCCATTCCTGAGAATTGTTGAATACTTCCTGGCTTACTTTGGTTTTTAGTGTATTGTTGAATGATGATTCCAAATCATTGATCAAACCTCTCTGGTCTGTATTGGCAACCGCCATCATGTGCTCCATTGACCTGGCTAAGGCAGCATTCACGGCAATGTTCCAGTCATATTTCAACTTGTCTTTTGGAAGATCAGGCACTGTTAGTCCTGACAATTTGGTGTCGTTTGACACGAAATCCGGCATGCCCGGTAGCGCAGCCTCATAAGCAGACATCCAGATGTAAGCCAGGGCACGAGAAGTAGCTGCAGGCCTGAAACCTGGTAAATCTTTTTCAATGTCCATATACAATTGGATCCACTCTGTTACGACATTGTTGTTGTAATTGGCAGCCAAATTTTCTTCTGGCTGAATGGGATCAATAGGATCGACCTCATCCTTACAAGCTGCAAGAAAGATCATAGAAAATAGCATAAGGAAAAATCCATTACGCATAAGTCGGATATTCATGGTTTTCACTATTTTTTTATTTAAATAATAATTTGTGCTTAATACTTTAATTAAGCGCTGACAAATTTACCCTTTATCGCAGTTTTGAATTTCATTTTAGGCCTTAAAATGTGCTTAGAAAAAGAATGATTTTTATCAGAAAGTTAATTACACAGGCCACAATGGAATAATTAAAATTTTTTAATTTCATAAACTATTCAAAATGATATAATTATTCATGAGATTTGCACGCATATATTGAATTTTAATATGAATTAAAAGCATGAAAATTTTACTCATAGACGATGAAATAAAGATCATTCAGTCATTAAAACAGGGGCTTGAGGAAAATGGTATGGAGGTTGAGCTTGCATACGATGGCGAAACAGGCAAAAAACTAGCTGAAAAAAACGATTACAATGTTATAGTCTCTGATGTAATCATGCCTAAACTCAATGGCTATGAGTTGGTTAAAGCACTTAGATATAAAGGCAATGAAACACCGGTTTTGTTGCTTTCGGCCCTCGATGCCATTGATGAAAAAGTAGTTGGACTTGAGTCAGGAGCAGATGATTATCTCTCAAAACCTTTTGCATTTCAGGAATTACTTGCACGGATCAAGGCTTTAGATCGTCGAAAAGGATCCAAGGCTACCAATAACGTGCTGAAATATGCTGATATTGAATTAAATTTGGATACACGATCTTTTTTCAGAGGTGGACACAAAATTGATCTGACTCCTAAAGAGTACTCATTGATCGAATATTTTTTACGAAACCCCGAACGCGTAATTTCAAAACCCGAATTGGCTGAGAAAATATGGGAGATCGATTTTGTAACCAACACCAACGTGATTGAAGTGTACGTAAATTATCTGCGCAATAAAATGGATAAAAATTTTGAAAAAAAACTCATTCACACCCAATTTGGCATAGGGTATATGCTCATTGATCAACCTGCCTAAACATGCAAATTAGGACCAAATTGACATTGCAGTTTATTTTGATTGTAGCAACGATCATGTTGGTTTCTTTTTATTACATCCACAACCGATTTAGAGATCAGCTACAGGATGATTTTTATGAATCTCTTCGTTCCAAAGCCTTTCTTACCGGGGAAATGCTCGTAGGCAAAATCAGGGATCGAAATGGTGAAATTTTTCAGGCCAAACCTTCCAATGAACACAACCCACTTTCTTCAGAAAATATATCCATCTACAACAGCGAAAATCACCTGATCTATAGTTTTAGCCAATCTCCATCTCAACTCAATCAAGACAAGCTCAATCAGGTAAGACTGGAGCGGGAAAAAAGATTTGTTTACGATAAATACAACTCAATCGGAGTTCTGTACAAAAACAAATTTGGTTTTGAGTACATCATCGTAGCGGAATCTGTTTTTAACTCCAGTCAGCTCAGCAACCTGACCAACATCCTGCTTTGGGTTTACATTTTATTTATCAGTCTTGTAGCCCTTGGCGGTTGGATTTTTGCAGGTCAGGCGCTAAGACCTGTAAACTCGATTATGAATGAGGTGGAAGCCATTCTGCCTTCAGATATGACACATCGACTCAACCATTCAGGACAAAAAGACGAGCTGTCGCGTCTGGTGCAAACCTTCAACAAATTGCTGGATCGCATACAACAGGTATTCATCAACCAAAAACAATTTTTATCTAATATCTCGCACGAGCTAAAGAATCCATTGAATGTAATATTGTCGCAAATTGAAGTGACCCTCAACAAAGAAAGGTCTGCCGAAGAATACAAAACAGTGCTAAAGTCGGTCTATGAAGACATGATAGAGTTGAGCGACGTTTCTTCCAAAATCATGCAGCTATCCAAAATCAATGCCGATGGCAGCAGCATACGATTTGAGCCCTTCAGAATTGACGAGGTTTTGTTTCAGGCAAAGACCACTGTTCAAAAGCTTCACCCTCAGCAAAAGATATCGCTCGTGATGTCTAATCTTCCCGAAAACGAAAACGACTTATTGTACCTCGGCAACGAACAGCTGATAAAGACAGCACTGGTCAACATCATGGAAAATGCCATGAAATACGGAGCCAATCAGGAAGTTGTCACCACGCTTGAATTCAACCCCGGAACAGGGCCTGTAATTTGTGTGGTAGACAAAGGCATTGGTATGGAAAAAAAAGAAGTTGATCTGGTTTTTGAGCCTTTCTATCGCTCTCAAAATGCCAAAGTAATCAAAGGCTCTGGCATAGGCTTATCATTGGTAAAAAGTATTTTTGAACTTCACAATTTACGCTTCGACGTTAAAAGTGTAAAACACAAGGGTACTCGTTTTTACATTTATTTTTCGACACACAACGACAAAGTATTGCCCACTTCAATCAAAGAAACAGTTGCCCATGAAAAAGCATCGTAATCTGATTTTGGGCATGCTGATGGTTTTAATTTTAGCAGCGGCAAGCTATATGGGTTGGAGATATTTTACAAAACCGAAGGTTGATGATGATGTAGCTTTAATGAATGATTGGTATAGACTCGCTCTTGATATAGAAACTGATATTGAAGGCATAGCTGTACCTGTGGCAGGCAGATTTTATGGCTATTTTGGCTTCCTGCCCATGGCCATTGAAATGCACCAAAAAGGTCAGTTGGATCAATTAACTGCCTATTTTCCACAACTTCATCTTGAGGAACTTAAAGCCGGAAAACCTACAAGTTTTGGCCCAGCCTACAACAAAGCAGCCCGTCTTTTTATTTCGAGGTATTACATCAATATACCCTATCACCTCAACAAAAGAGCAGAAGACATCGAAAACAAATGGAACCATAAATGGATGGAAGAACTGGGTCCTGAGCTCACTGAAAATTCCAAGAGTCTGGGTCGTGACATTGCCAATGCTGTTTACAATTGGTCTGCCGAAGACAAACAAGGTCACCAGGCTTATTTGCATAATTTTGAAAAAGATTATTCTCCTCCACAGGGCGAAGGTAGATGGAGAGAAGACGATGAACACCCCATGCCTGCTCTTTTGCCACACTGGGGGGAGGTGTGTCCTTTCGTAATCAAAACCGATGAATACATTGCCATGCCTCTACCTCCTTATTCCACAGAACACAATTCCGTATATTATATTCAGGCACTGGAACTTTTTACCATCAGTGCACCATTATCGTATGAAAACAAGTGGATTTCAGAATTTTGGAGTGACGATGTCAGAGGACTAACCTTTACACCCGCTGGTAGATGGATTTCCATTCTCGATCAATTTGTACAAATTAATTCTGTGCCCAGAGAAACAGCAATCGAAGCATATTTTAAAGTTGGAATTGGTTTGTCTGATGCGCTGGTTGCCTGCTGGAATTCCAAATATGTGTACAATCTGGAGAGGCCCCAGGATTATATAAGGAAGAACATCCACGAAGATTGGCGGGCATTTCATCATTCTCCAAATTTTCCAAGTTATCCTTCCGGTCACTCAGCCATTGGAGGAGTAAGTGCCACTATTCTGGAAAATTTATTTGGGAATGTGATAGACTTTACAGACAAGAGCCATATAGGAAGAATAGAGTTTTTGGGAAAACCCAGACACTATAATTCATTTAGGCAAATGGCGGAAGAAAGTGCTTATTCGAGAATACCACTGGGAGTTCATTATCGAATGGATTGTCAGGAAGGCTTACGACTTGGAGAAGAAATTGGAAAAAAAATCAATCAAATCAAATTCAACTCAGCAAACAAAGCAAAATCTTCCAAAGTCTCTGCTCCTATTTCGGCCATTTGATTTATCCTAAGACACAATTTTTACACCCGATGAAGTACCTATTCTGTCGGCTCCTGCTTCTATGAAAGCAATGGCAGTATCCCGATCAGAAATACCACCCGAAGCCTTGATTTTTGCCTGGTCTCCGATCCTCGCTTTTATGGCTTTGACCACTTCCAACTCTGCTCCCTTGGGCGCAAAACCAGTTGAGGTTTTTAAATAGTGTACCTTGTTCTTCAAACACAAATCAGCCAACTGCATTATTTCGTCTGATGTGAGATACGCCGTTTCAAAGATCAATTTAAAAACGGCATTGTGTGAAGAAATCAAAGCGCTAAGTTGTTCCAGTTCTTTATCCACTTTGTCCCATTGACCAGACTTGATCCACGTCACATTTACCACTACATCTATTTCCGTGGCACCGGCATGTATCAGCGTTTCTGTTTCGTACAATTTGACATTTGTATCGTTGTAGCCCAATGGGAAGCCTACCACCGTACAAATATTGACGCCTGAGTCATTGAGTATTCGGGCCGCCAGCGACACATAGCACGGAGGTACACAAACCGCAGCAAAGCCATTTTCTTTTGCTTCCTGGCACAATTGCTCAATTTCGGCTTCGGTACAAAAGGGCTTTAACAGCGTATGGTCAATGTAAGAGGCCAGCTTGATCATTTTCCGTGACAGTGTTTGTATTTTTTACCACTTCCACATGGACAAAGATCATTGCGACCGACCTTTTCCTCCTGGCGGATAAAAGTTTCTATTTTTTTCTCCACCGACCTGCCAGCATTTTCTGCAGCTGCTT
Source organism: uncultured Bacteroidota bacterium (assembly GCA_937870795.1). Lineage (GTDB taxonomy): Bacteria > Bacteroidota > Bacteroidia > Chitinophagales > Saprospiraceae > JADKBO01. The sequence continues at coordinate 13,103 of CALMWS010000428.1, forward strand.
TCCTTGCTTCCTCTTCTTTATTCGTTTTGATGTTGGAAAGGTCGGTCTTTACTTCTCTTGCCTCTCTTACTTCCTCATTTTGTACCACCAACCTGGCCCTCATCAGATAAGATACCACTTCCATGTTGACAGAATAAATCAATTCTTCGAACAAGCGGTAAGCTTCCATCTTGTAAATCACGAGTGGATCTTTTTGCTCAAAAGTAGCGGCTTGTACAGAATCTTTCAATTCATCCATCGCCCTTAGGTGTTCTTTCCAATTGTCGTCGATCAAAGCAAGTGCTACTGCCTGTTCGATGTCTACAGCAATGGTTTCGCCAGCCGATTCCACTGCCCTTTTTAAGTCTGCTGTGAGTTGCAGCGGATGACCTGTGCCATCTTCAATCGGCAATAAAATGCGTTTGTATTGATGGCCCTGATTTTCATACACGTTTTTGATCACGGGCATGAGCAGGGTTTTGAAGTGATCTTTTTTCTGTTCGTAGATGTCCATCACCTTTGTTCTGAACTTGTCAACAAGTGCAGCTGGCGACATTGAGGTAAATGATGCTTTGTCGATATCGGGATCAAGACTTAACATCGACAAACATTCATTTTCAAAACCTTCGTAGTCATTGGTGTTTTTGAACTTCAGCACCAGTGATTCTGTAAGGGATTCAAACATATTGTAGATGTCTACTGATAAGCGGGTTCCTTCCAATGCATGGTTTCTCTTCCTGTAAATGGCCTCCCGCTGGATGTTCATCACATCATCGTATTCGAGCAATCTTTTACGTATGCCGAAGTTGTTTTCTTCTACTTTTTTCTGAGCCCTTTCAATGGATTTGGTAATCATGCTGTGTTGGATTACTTCACCATCTTTGTGTCCCATTCTGTCCATCACACCGGCAATTCGATCGCTTTGAAACATACGCATGAGGTTGTCTTCCAGTGAAACATAAAACTGTGAAGTTCCCGGATCTCCCTGACGACCCGCACGACCCCTCAACTGGCGATCCACCCTTCTGGAATCGTGTCTTTCTGTTGCAATAATTGCTAAACCACCAGCGGCTTTGACCTGATCATTGATCTTGATATCCGTACCCCTACCGGCCATGTTGGTAGCAATGGTAACAGCAGAAGGCTTACCTGCTTCGGCTACAATTTCTGCTTCGCGCTGGTGTTGTTTGGCGTTCAAAACATTGTGTGAAATGCCCCTGAGGTCGAGCATTTTGCTCAATTTTTCGGAAATGTCTACTGATGTGGTACCCACCAAAACCGGACGTCCGGCCTGGGTCAACCTGCCTATTTCATCAATAACAGCATTGAACTTTTCTCTGGTAGTTTTAAAGACCAGATCTTCTTCATCTTTTCTGATAACCGGCTTGTTGGTTGGTATTACCACCACATCCAGCTTGTAGATTTGCCACAATTCCTGTGCCTCTGTTTCGGCGGTACCGGTCATACCGCATAGCTTGTGGAACATCCTGAAATAATTCTGCAAGGTAATGGTAGCATAGGTCTGCGTAATGTTGCCAATGTCTACGTTTTCTTTGGCTTCCAGTGCCTGGTGCAAACCATCACTGTATCGGCGACCTTCCATCATACGACCGGTCTGCTCGTCTACAATTTTCACCTCACCATTGATCACCACATACTCCTGGTCTTTTTCAAATAAGGTATATGCTTTGAGTAATTGCGAAACGGCGTGTAACCTTCTCGACTTAGTGCTAAAATCTGTAATCAGCGATTGTCTTTCAGGAGCCAGTTTTATGCCTTCTGCTTTTTCTCTTTCGGTAATGGCTAGCATGGCACTGGTAATGTCTGGCAGAAGGAAGAAGTTTTCATCGTTTTCACCTTTGGAAAGGTATTCGATTCCTTTTGCAGTCAATTCAACGCTTCTGTTTTTTTCATCGATCACAAAGTAGAGGGGTTTATCTGCAAGAGGCATGTGTTTGTTTTGCTCCTGCATGTAATAATTCTCTGCTTTCTGAAAGGTGACTTTCACCCCCTCTTCACTTAAAAATTTGATCAGCGGGCGGTATTTGGGAAGGGCTCTGTGTGCACGGAGTATAGCCAGACCGGCCTCCCCTTCATTATATCCGGTTTTTCCAGCGGCAAACAGTTTCTTGGCCTCAGCCAGATATTCTGTTGCCAGTTTGCGCTGCGCATTGACCAAAGATTCTACCTTGGGGTTGAGGTCCTGGTATTCCTGTTCATCTGCTCCTTCCGGAACGGGTCCTGAGATAATCAATGGTGTTCTTGCATCATCAATCAAAACAGAATCCACTTCATCCACCATGGCAAAATGGTGTTTTTTCTGCACTTTTTCATCGGCACTTCGCACCATGTTGTCTCGCAGGTAGTCAAAGCCAAATTCGTTGTTGGTACCATAGGTGATATCGCAATTGTAAGCAGCCACCCTTTGGGCAGAATGGGGTTTGTATTGGTCAATACAATCTACAGTAAGATATAAAAATTCGAAAATGGGACCAACCCATTCACTGTCCCTTCTGGCCAGGTAATCGTTGACGGTAACCACGTGGACACCCAAACCTGAGAGTCCGTTGAGATAGGCAGGCAATGTAGCAACAAGGGTCTTACCTTCACCCGTGGCCATTTCGGCAATCTTTCCATCGTGTAAGACCATGCCCCCAATCAACTGAACATCGTAGTGTACCATATTCCATGTGATCTCTCCTCCCGCTGCAGTCCACGAATTTTTCCATTTGGCCGTATTGCCATCGATGAGAATATAGTTTTTCCTGGCTGCAAGGTTGCGGTCGTGTTCAGTGGCAGTAACTTCTATTTCTGTATGCTGACTAAACCTGCGCGCAGTTTCTTTTACGGTGGCAAAAGCTTCCGGTAAAATGGCTTTGAGTATAACCTCCAGGTGCGTATCTCTCTCCTTGGTAAGTTCGTCAATCTGATCAAATAAATGCTCTTTGGTGCCCAGGTCGTGCTCAGAGGCTGCCTGTTCCTTAAGGCTTAGCAAATCTTTGTCGATGCCTTCCAGGTGTTGGGCAATGCGTTCTCTAAACCTTAGGGTGTTGGCACGCAACTCATCATTGCTCAATTGCTTGTATTCTTCAGCAAAAGCATTGATTTTGTCAACAATGGGCCTGTATGTTTGAACATCACGATCGTGCTTGGTTCCAAATATTTTTTTGATAAAATCTAACATAATGAAGTTGATTATGGTGCAGGGAAGATCCCCCGGGGTTAAACCTGACAGAGATTGGCAATTCAACCGGAAGTCAAAGATAAAAATTCCCGCTCATACCCCCGATCGAATATCGTTCCAGTTTGATACTTAGTCACTCATCTAACCTTATTTTAATGTGTGTTTTGAAAGTTATAACCACCATATTTAAAATATAAATTACAAAATAAATAGTAGCACATTATTTTATTTTGATTTTAACATTTTTATCAACCATAAATTAATATTTTATGTTGTGGCAGTTGATTATAAAAGTTAATGACATTATGGCAGTATTTGTTCAAATTATTTCAGCATCTACCACGTAGGTTTTTATACTTTTGTGCATATCAAATTTTATCCATTATGAAAATTTTCTGCATCGGGAGAAACTATGTTGATCATGCGCTGGAACTCAACAATCCAGTACCCAAATCGCCATTGATTTTCATGAAGCCGGCCACGGCCTTGCTTACAGATGGAAAGCCATTTTATCACCCCGATTTCAGCGAGAACATCCATCATGAGATAGAGCTGGTGTTAAAAATCAGGAAAAATGGTAAAAACATCGTTCCCGGATTTGGAAACGACTATTATGATGAGATTGGACTAGGCATCGATTTTACAGCGCGGGACCTGCAAGATAAACTCAAAGAAAAAGGACAACCCTGGGAACTGGCCAAGGCCTTTGATCAGAGTGCTGTTTTGGGTAGTTTCAAGCCTAAGGGCCAATGGAGTGATCTTACAGACATCGACTTTTCATTGCAAAAAAATGGTGAAACGGTGCAGCAAGGAAACTCCAAAGACCTCATTTTTTCATTTGACTTTTTGATTGAATACATATCTCGTTTTTTCACACTTCAAACCGGCGATTTGATCTATACAGGCACTCCGGCTGGGGTAGGACCTGTAAAAGTTGGAGATCAGCTGGAAGGTTATTTTGGACAAGAATGCATGCTTAAATGCGATATAAAGTAAACAGTTTTTACCGTAACAAACAGCAAAAAAAATTCGCAAACAGAGCTAAAATCCACTTTTTTTTAACCACCAAATAAAATTTCAAACAAAAAAATCCACCAGGGGAGGAAAATTAAGTTTTGTTTTTTGGTGTCTTCACTGAAAGAGATTTCAAATATTATTCCACCACTTAATAAAATTTTATTGGGGCAAAGAAAATATTGACTTTTCCAAAAACACTAAATAAACCGAACTGCTTTATGTCTTTATTACACTATCTTTGGCAGCTAAATTGTGGAAAGTGCCAAACAGATTAAAAAACGTTTACCAGAAAACCAAAATAGTTGCTACAGTAGGACCTGCTTGTAATACAGACCCAGGCCTTGTGTCATTGGTCAATGCAGGCGTTGACGTGTTTCGTCTCAATTTTTCTCACAGCAGCCATGCAGAGCATCAGAATGTGATCGACTACATCACGGCCATCAACGCCAGAAACAACGTTCACATTGGCATTTTGGCCGATTTGCAAGGACCCAAATTGCGCATTGGAAAAATTGAAAATGGCAGCATGGACATAGTTCCGGGAGACATTCTCACATTTACCAACGAAGAGTGTTTGGGTACAAAGGAAAAGATATACATGTCGTACGACCAGTTTGCCACCGATGTGAATGTAGGCGAACGCATCCTGGTAGATGATGGTAAAATAGTGCTGGAAGTGGTAGCTACCAATAAAAAGGATGAGGTAAAATTGAAAGTAATTTTTGGCTTTACGTTGTCGTCCAACAAAGGTGTGAATCTGCCCGACACCCAGGTTTCTCTTCCTTGTTTGACCGAAAAAGATCTGGAAGACCTAGACTACATCCTCACCCAACCCGTCAACTGGATTGCCTTAAGTTTTGTGAGAAAGGCTTCAGATATATTGGACCTCAAACAAAGAATTGCGGCCAAAGGTCACCACGCCAAGGTGATTGCCAAAATTGAAAAACCGGAGGCCATCAAAAACATCGAAGAAATAGTAGATGTCACCGATGCCGTGATGATAGCCAGGGGTGATTTGGGTGTGGAAATGCCCATTGAATTGATACCCACTACCCAAAAACAAATCATTCATCTTTGTCAGGAGAAAGCAAAGCCAGTGATTGTAGCTACCCAGATGATGGAGAGCATGATCACCAACCCAAGTCCAACCCGCGCAGAAGCCACAGACGTAGCCAATGCCGTTTTAGACGGAGCAGATGCCGTCATGCTTAGCGGAGAAACCTCCGTAGGTAATCACCCTGCTCTGGTAGTGCAGGCAATGAACAGGATCATAGCCAATGCAGAAAAAAATTACTACCTGCAAGGAAAGAGGACCAAGCCCAAGCCTGACACACAGAGCTTTCTTTCCGATTCTCTCTGTTATGCAGCTGCTCAATTGGCTGACAGAATCACAGCAAGGGCAATCCTGGGTATTACGGTGGTAGGTTATACAGCCTTTAAAGTTTCATCTTATAGACCGGATGCCGCCATTTACATATTTTCTTCCCACAAACACATGTTGGCCACCCTCAACCTGGTTTGGGGTGTGCGTTGCTTTCATTACGACAAATTCAGCAGCACTGATGAGACCATTGAAGATCTTGTCAACGACTTGAAAGACAGGAATTTGTTGAAAGAAGGCGACATTGTTGTGAATACAGGTAGCATGCCTTTGCACAAAAGGTTTAAAACCAATATGTTGAAAATCACCGTTGTAGAATAAGTCGTACGGGAACAATTCAGGCCTTTTTCGTGTTTTTCACTCTAATTATTAACACAATCCTGGCGATTGAAATATCTTTGCGCCCATTATGCTTTTACACATACACAAATCCAAGATTCACAGAGCTACCATTACACAGGCCAACCTCAACTATGTAGGTTCTATTACCATTGATGAAGATTTGATGGATGCTGCCAACCTCATAGAAGGAGAAAAAGTGCAGATTGTCAACAACAACAACGGTGAAAGACTCGAGACCTACGTAATCAAAGGAGAAAGAGGTTCCGGCACCGTGTGTCTCAATGGTGCAGCTGCCAGGAAAGCTGAAGAAGGCGATATCGTCATCATCATTTCTTATTGCATGATGACGCCTGAGGAAGCCAGCACTTTTAAGCCGGTGACTGTATTTCCCAACGAGTTCAACAAGCTTACGTAGTTTTTCCAGTGGTCAGGCAGGGTGCAAGAATTGTTGCCTTTATTTCACTTGGCCTCATTGCCCTGTTTCTCGTTTATAAATCGCAACAATCTGATACCGACCAGAATTTATTGGAAAGGCTGATGTCGGATTTTCAACAGGCAAGACCCCCATATCTGATTATGATGTCGGCCGCCTTTATGTTGAGCAACATACTAAGGGCATTAAGATGGCAGCTCATGCTCAGGCCCATGGGTATTTCGATTTCGTTTTTCAACGCACTGGCCTCCATTATGGTAGCCTATCTCACCAATCTGGTAATACCAAGGGCAGGAGAAATAGCCAGGGCTACAACCGTAGCAAAATACGAAGACATTAGTTTCGAAAAAGCCTTGGGCACAGTTGTGCTGGACCGTTTGCTGGATTTGCTCTGTTTGTTACTGGTGGGAATGCTAACTGTATTGTTGGCATACGATCTAATTTTTGCTTATTTTGATCGTCACTTTGATCTTGCCAGCCGTTGGCAGGCCATGCAAGCAGGCAAACTTCTGTTTATGGTCTTGGCATTGGTACTGGTTTTGGCAGCGATGATTTGGTTCACAAAAACACAATGGTACCAGCATAAACTTAAAACCCGTGTCAATGTATTTGTAGCCGGCCTTTGGGAGGGCCTCACAAGCATTCGCAACATTCAAAAGCCAGCACTATTTCTATTGTATTCTTTTGGCATTTGGTTTTTGTACTTTTATATGGCCTACATATTATTTGGTGCTTTGCAGGCAACCGCCCATTTGCATTGGATTGCAGGCCTTGTAGTTTTCTTTTTTGGCAGCCTTGGCATCGTTTTTCCTTCACCCGGTGGCATGGGCAGCTATCATTTTCTGGCCATCGAAAGCCTGTCTCTTTACCAGATTGACGCCACAACCGCATTTACTTACGCCAATCTGAGTTTTTTCACCATCCAGGTCTTCACCATCATTGGCTTTGGTGTGTTGAGCCTGGTGCTGCTACCCAGGTTCAATAAACCACAGCCTTCCATTAAATAAGCATCTGTCTTGCCTTTTTGTTACTTTTGTATTTATGGAAAATACATCAGGTAAAATTATGCTCAACCACGAGGATCTGGCCACTCAGGTTGCCATCTGGAAAGAGCAGGGTTTAAGAGTGGTTTTCACCAACGGTTGTTTTGATCTGATCCATCTGGGCCACATTCAGTACCTCAGAGAAGCAGCAGCTCAGGGAGATAAGTTGATTGTTGCCTTAAATGCCGATGCCTCGGTGTCCCGCCTCAAGGGACCACACCGGCCAATCAACAACCAACAAACCCGCCTCGAGGTTATGGCCGCCTTTGAATTTACCGACGGTGTGACACTTTTTACAGAAGACGATCCCTATGCACTGATACAAAAAACAAAACCCAATGTCCTCGTCAAGGGAGGAGATTGGGCGGTAGAACAAATTGTAGGAAGCGATGTGGTGTTGGCTGCAGGAGGTACGGTAAAATCATTGACCTTTGCCCCCGGCTATTCCACTACACTGCTTGAGCAAAAAATCATCAAAGCACACCAGCAATAGTTATGAAAATCACGCGCATACTTTGCTTCGTTTTTACTATACTGGTATTCAATATCCACGCACAGGATTTATTGCTTAACAGAGATTACCACCAGGATCTGGCAGAGCGCTTACAGATCTTCTTTCCAACTGAATCTGCCTTTTCTTCGAGCCTGCGATTTACACCCGTTTCACCGGTTATTGCCAATGGATTGAACCATTACCCTGAAATGTCCAAAACAGATCAATTTGCTTTCAGAGAATTGGTCAATCAATATGATTTCAACAGCAATGGAAGCACGCCTGATACTTTTTATAAAGCTCAAAAGCCCTTGCTGAAGTATTTTTACAAAAACCCGCACCATTTTTTAAGTGTAGATGCACCTTCTTTTAATCTGAGAGCCGAGCCCATCGTTTTGGTTTCTGCGGGCAATGCTCAAAATGATGATGGCACCATTTTTCAGAATACACGGGGTGCCGAAATTTACGGACACATTGATGATAAAATCTATTTTTTCTCACGCATCCTGGAAAATCAACAGCGATTTTTGCCCTGGACCGAACAATATATAGCCGAATACCAGTCCATACCCCAGCAAGGATTTTATAAAAAATACGAAAGCAGTGTTTTTGGAGGACTTACCGGGCACGATTTTCTCAATGCCCAGGCCTACGTGGGTTTGCCCATATCCAAAAGTGTTGCAATGGAACTTGGTCATGGCCGCCATTTTATAGGCAATGGCATGCGATCCTTGTTGTTGTCTGACTTCAGCAACAATTATTTTTACCTCAAATTCAACACCCGTGTCTGGAAACTCAACTATCAAAATTTATTTGCAGAATTAAGTGCCGTCAGTGCCAATCAACTTCCCGGCGATTTGTTGCTCAACAAGAAGTATATGGCATCCCACTACCTGAGTTTCAGGCCTCGCAAAAACTTTGAAATAGGTGTTTTTGAATCTGTGGTCTTTGCCCGTCAAAACCAATTTGAACTGCAATACCTCAACCCGGTCATCTTTTACCGAATGGTTGAACAGATTTTGGGCAGCCCGGATAATGCCATGATAGGCTTAAACGTATCCTACGATATTAAAAACAGAATACGCGTTTACGGTCAGCTGCTATTGGACGAACTCAATCTGGGCTTGTTTAAAAAAGATGGTTGGTGGGGCAACAAACACGGAGTCCAGGCTGGCCTGAAATACCTGGATGTGATGGGCATCAAAAGGCTTGACATCACAGCGGAGTACAATATTGTGAGACCTTATACCTACAGCCATGACAGGGCAGAAGAGGGCATTGTCATATCCAATTACACCCATTACAATTCACCTTTGGCACATCCCCTGGGCAGCAACTTCAGGGAAGGATTGTTGCGTGCCGTTTACAGAGGCCTTCCAGGATGGAACCTGGAGTTGGATCTGGCATTTATACAGCAAGGCAAAAATGAAGGAGGAATCAACTTTGGCAGCGATCCCAGAGTAATCAATACCAGCCGTCAATCCGATTACAACAATGAACTTTTACAGGGACTCAAACTAAATACACAATTTATGAGGCTCTATGCGAGTTATGCCATCTGGCCCAATTACCAACTTTTTTTACAGTCCAATTACCGAAAAATCACTTCCGGTCAATTGATTTCCCAACCCGGGCAATGGTATATTGGAGCCGGGCTCAGCATCAATGCCACCATTGATAAAAATATTTACTAATTATGCAAACAAGTGTAATCACCATTCTGGGAGACGTAATTTTGGACCGATACATCCATGGAAGCACTACGCGTATTTCGCCTGAAGCACCGGTACCCGTAGTCAAAGTAGACAATGATTATTATACCCTGGGTGGTGCAGCCAATGTAGCCCACAACCTTGCCAATCTGGGGGCTACTGTAAAACTACTAGGTGCAGTTGGCAGAGATGAATCCGGCAGGTGGCTGCACGACTTACTGGTGGCACGTGATATTGAGCCCGTTTTGTATCTCGACGCCCAAATTCCCACAACCACTAAAACCCGGATTGTTTCGCGCAACCAGCAAATGATTCG
>CALMWS010000429.1 GCA_937870795.1 uncultured Bacteroidota bacterium
AGAATAGTACATTGGAAGGAGAAGGCACAACGGCGTCACCTTTGAAGTTGGCATCACAAGGTGCTGCAAATGGTCAGGTATTGAAGTACAATCAGTCCAGCCAAACATGGATTCCCTCCAATGACAATGGAGCCGACAATTGGGGTAGTCAGGTGGTACAAAAGAATAGTACATTGGAAGGAGAAGGCACAACGGCGTCACCTTTGAAGTTGGCATCGCAAGGAGCTGCAAATGGTCAGGTATTGAAATACAATCAGTCCAGCCAAACGTGGATTCCCTCCAATGACAATGGAGCCGACAACTGGGGAACTCAGGTTGTACAAAAAAATGCTACCTTGGAAGGAGAAGGCACAACGGCATCACCTTTGAAGTTGGCATCGCAAGGAGCTGCAAATGGTCAGGTATTGAAATACAATCAGTCCAGCCAAACGTGGATTCCCTCCAATGACAATGGAGCCGACAACTGGGGTACTCAGGTGGTGCAAAAAAATGCCACATTGGAAGGAGATGGCACAACAGCTTCACCTTTGAAGTTGGCATCGCAAGGTGCTACGGATTTGCAAGTGTTAAAATATAATTCTCAAACCGGAAGCTGGTTTCCTGCTAATGACAATGGGGCTGATAATTGGGGGAGTCAGGTGGTACAAAAAGATGCCACATTAACGGGAGATGGCACAACATCAAGTCAGTTAAAATTGGCTCCACAGGGTGCTATTACTGGTCAGGTGCTGACGTTTAATGGTTCACTCAATACATGGAAACCCGAAACCCCATCGAGTTCAAAATGGGTGCAAACGGGTAATGATATTTACCGATCATTGGGAAATGTAGGTATTGGCACAAGTGCACCAGGCAACAAACTTACCGTGAATGGCAATATTGCCCCTGAATCAACCAATGTGGGCACGGTAGGTACTTCCTCTTTATTTTGGAAATCTGCTTATTTAAGCGAAGTCCATTTAAATTCTTCTATTGTGCTGTCTGCATCGAGCAATGGAGCTATCTTGAATGACGATTTGAAGCCCTCAGCTACCGCTTCATTTAACCTTGGAGGCACTAATTTTCGGTGGAACAACATTTATTCACAAAATCCATTGAATACGCCATCAGATGTAAGATTAAAGAAGAACGTAATTCCTCTGTCCTATGGCCTTGCCGAAATATTGCTGTTAAACCCAAAATCCTATGTATTAAAAAGCGATGAACAAGCCAGAGTTCAGTTTGGCTTGATCGCTCAGGAGGCTAGAAAAGTAATTCCTGAGATTGTTCATGGAAATGAAGACAAAGAAAGCCTTAGTATGACCTATGAATCTTTGATTCCGGTACTAATCAATGCCATACAGGAACAACAACAACTGATCCAGGCTTTGAAATTGGATTTGAGTGCCGGTATTCAAAGTATTAATGAGTTAAAAACGGAAATTAGTAATCTTAAAAGCGAACAGAAATCAGGAGCACACATCCATGCTGCCGAAAAATAGCATGACCTTTTTTAACAAATGGAACCAATTTGGACCACTTATGTGCTTTATATTTCATTGAGTGGTCCAAATTTTCAACTTTAAGCGCAGTATATTATTTGGAGTGATGTGTGAAATTCCAAAATACACCTAATTTTATATTCAATTTACTAAAAATAAATATTTAAAATATGTTTCTTATGAAAAACAACATTTCTGAGAGTAGAATAGACATTTCTTTTGCCATTTGGGGAACTATTTTTCTAGCTATATTTTTGATTGGGTGTCAGTCGAAACAAAACCAGATGCCTGTAGCAACATCAACTGCATTTAACGAGGCAAAAGAAACCGCGGCTATCATGGCTGTCATCAAAAACGAAACCAGTAGTTTTTTTGATGGTGATTATGAGTCATGGGTAAAAAGCTGGTCACATAGTCCTTATGCCGTTCAGGCCTGGAACAACAGTGATGGCACCTCTGATGCAGCTGTTGGGTGGGACGCCATTCATAAACAAGGTAAAAACTGGATTGAAACTTACTATAAAAATGGCAAAGTCAAAATTCATCCCGTATACAAAACCACAAAACCCTTAGTAACCTTTTTAGGCACAGATGCTGCTTACCTGATATGGACCCAGTACAATGCAGACCCTGAAAAAAAATACTACCGGTTGAGCCATGAGTCCAGGATCATGCAAAAAGAGAATAACGAGTGGAAGATCGTAAATGTATCCGCCTTTTGGAATGTTGAACCCCAAATTCCTGCCGACAGCTTACCGAAAGATCTTTTATAGCAAGGCTTGAAGTTGGCGAAGCTCAAAACATTTACCTAACCTCTAGTCCCCAGCCTCTAATCCCTTTATAGCCCCTAGTCCCTAGTCCCTATTAACGCCGCCACCTGCGCCTGCAATTCTTTTATCATCGCTTGTTGCTCCTGCAAGGCCTTAACCATAGGCACCACGAACTCTGCATACCTCAACTGATAATGCTGGCTATCATTTTCAGGTTTGACCACACCACTGAATTCATATTGGAGGGATTTGCAAAGTGCTTCTACCTCCTGGGCAATGAAACCGGTAGATCTTGATTCCGGAGCGATGGCAGGTGCTTTTTTATCAGGGTGTTGGAAGGCATAGAGAGCCGCTCTGTCTACGACATAAGTAGCGGGTTTCAGACCCATTACGAAGTCGATGCCGGGCACATCGTATCTTATTTCTTTTTTAAATCGTGCATCAGATAGGTTCGACCAATTGGCATAACCGCCGATGTTGGCACCAGATTATTTCCGATCACTACACTATTGCTGGCATTTGCTTTTGCGAGATAGCCATAAGCAGCTGCATTGACAAGGTTGTAAGCCCCTACATCTGCATTGGCTCCGAAAACGGTATTTTGTGATCCCAAACTGTCAAATTTGCCCGCACTTTCTCCTATAAAGGTATTATTGTTGCCCAGCCTGTGCCTGCTGCCGGCCAATCTGCCTACAAAAGTATTGTCATCGGCAGAGGTGTTGATAAGTCCGGCTCCTCTGCCCACAAAGGTATTGTCCCTGCCATTGGTATTGGCTCCACCAGCACTTCTGCCAACAAAGGTGTTGTCACTGCCACCGGTATTTTCTGTTCCTGCACTGCGACCGAAAAAAGTATTGTTGTTTCCAATCGTATTTAACCTTCCTGCACTTCGACCCACAAAGGTATTATCGCTGCCAAGCGTATTCTGCTCACCCGCAGCTCTGCCTACAAAAACATTGTCGGTTCCAGAAATATTTTGAAAGCCTGCCTGCATGCCCACAAACAAATTGTCAGTGCCAATGGTGTTGTTGTACCCCGCCAATATACCCATAAATTGATTTTCATTGTCGGTTCCATCATCAACCGCTCCGGCACCCATGCCTATGAAGAGTGATGAGTCGGTTGGAAATCGGTATATATTTAGATATCCTTTAACTTCTACCAGAGGCAAAGTATTTTGTGCATGGATAATACCAAAACTTAAAATGGTAAATAGTATAATGTTGATATGTTTCATGTTCTTTGTTTAAAATGTGATGGTAATGGCAGTGCTGATGGCACCGTAACTGTTGAAGGGTTGTCTGATTGATGTTTTGCTTTTATTGTAAATATTGATGTCACTGTTGGTGCCCAATCCGGCATTGAATTCTTCATTCCAGAAATAACAGATTTTGGCACTTACTGAAGGCAGGATGCGCATTTTGATGCCTCCAAACCAACGCCAGCGATGTATGTCGTCTGCTGATTTTTTGGCCAACAGGTCGCCATCTTCGTCGTAGTAACTCAGGTAGGCACCTCCTTTGTAATAGTATAATTTGAATTTTGTAAATGGCCTGATGTGCAATGAGGTCCATGATTTACGGGTGGTGATTTCAGACTCAACACTCCACCTGCTTTTAAACTTTGTGAAAGCAGGCATAAAATATTCCGCCTCTATACCGTGGTTGAGCTGAAGCCACTTTAACTTATGCTGGTACATCAAGCCCAAACTCGTACGATAATACTTTTTAAAGCTATTTCCCGGTTCTTTGATTTGTATGGCATCAAATCCGACTTCTACAGACGTTTTTTTTCCGAGTTTTCTGGTATAGCCAAGACCAAACTGGAAATATTCGAAGTTGCCATTGACAGCATCGCCTATCATGGTACCCGAAAGAGATAATTTGTCTTTTGAATTCAAACTGTAATCAATGCCCAGCGTGTTGTATAATTTTACATTGTTGCTTAAATCCTGAGCATAGCCCCCGAATTGCAGAAATACTACCATTAAACAAAGGAAGTGCAACCGTAGTGTATAAAATTTTCTTTTCATTGTCTTCTTATTTTTTAATCCATCCATTTGTCCAATCTTGGGAGGCACTTTCCACTCCACCCATATAACTCAAGGGTAAAAACCAGTTATCCATATCCTGTGGATTTGCAGCGCCAGTAGCTCTTGAACCTATGTATTGGTCCAGACCAACACTGCCCTTATACCAGGCATTCTGAGGTACATTTAGCAGTGATGTCTTGCCATTGTCATGGTCGTAAAAATTGATCTTGTTGTCGTACAATACCGTATTTCCCATTTGCACCATCCCTGCTAGGATCAATGAATCCAGGGCATCTGTGCGGATGGCTCTTTCGGTATGGGCAATGATGCCATTGACAAGCAAGCATCGTGTTTGGTCTTCTAGTCGTATTCCCCGTGTATTGTCACCCCGACCTACAATGGTATAGTTGCTGATTTTGGGATAAGAAAAAGGTAGTTCTGAAGCAGTGCCACTTTCTCCACGGATAAAAGTAAGCGTGTCTGACACCACATCTTCCTGATATATGACTAACTGTTGTATTTGTCCTCTCCAACCCGCCTCCCAGCGCAAAGATGTACCCAGGCTTTGAGTGATCATGATCTCTCTAACGGAAACGGCCCCTCCTCGCAATCTAAGTCCATGGCTGGCACTTTTGTATATCTGTATATGATCGAGAAGGGTACCACTTCCGGCACCGTTTAAGTTTAAGGCACCTCCAATGTTTCTTTGCATAGCTCCGGCATATTGAATTCGCAGATAACTGATGGTTGCGGAATTTTCATCATCGTTGCCATTGACTGTCTTACCATAGTTTCCAATTATGCCCACGAGGGTCTCATTCCTGTCATTTAGCACGGCATTGCCATTGATGTGGATACCTCCCCATTGTCCTGCTTCGGTATTGCCATACAATTCACCCAATGCGGTCATGATTACCGGGGCTGAAGCATTGCCATTTATTTTAAGCTTCCCTCCTCTTTCTACAACCAGCATGTTGGCTGCATCGTTTTCAAAATAAAGGATAGCGCCACGCTCGATGATCAAATTTCCATCTTCATTTACCAACAGCCCCTCTCTGATTAAATATTTGCTGCCTGTCAAAATCAGGGTATCGTTGATGACACCCTCGATCTCTGTCATTTCTTCGCCGTTTACCTGTGTAGGTATCAATTCATAAGTCTTTGCTGCCGGATATAAAGGAAGTTCCTTTCCACATCCCAATAATAATATTGTAGTAGCTAAAAAAAGACTCCAAATCCCAAAAAAGCGGAAGCCAGCTTTGACTTGTATTTTTCTATTATTTTTTTTCATCACTTTTATCTGATTACGGTCACACTTCCTTGTTTATATTTAATGGCTTGTCCCACAATTTGGACCGATAAGGAATAGGTATAAACACCGGCATCTAAAATTGATCCGTTCATCTTTCCATCCCACAATACATTTGAGCCTGCATTCATTTGTTCTATTTTTTTACCTACAATGTTTCCCCATCGGTTTCTGATATAAAAAGTAACAAATGCATCTTGTGTGACATGGATTTCTAAAAATTGATTTTGATCGCCCGATTCTGGCATGATGATATTGGCTAAAACCAAATTTTCATTTTTTACTACAGCTGTGCCAAGGCAATTACAATCTTTATCAATGGTGTCATTTTCGGTTTCATTATTGCCATCATCACATGCACTTCCTACAAACGCTTGCCAGTC
>CALMWS010000430.1 GCA_937870795.1 uncultured Bacteroidota bacterium
CCTGCATCAACACTGCCAGTGAGTCGGGATGGTAGGGAATGCGCAACGGACAATTGAAGAAGCTGCGGATGGTATCTTCCATTTCAAATCGGGTGTCGGTCATTTTTTTTAGCTTGCCATCTGCTCTGATTTGTTTCCAGAATTCTCCCACTATGGGCAAGGCCATGGCAGACCCCTGTCCCAGGTTCATATCGCGAAAACGCACGGCAGGACTCGGTCCACCTACCCAGGCTCCGGTAACAAGAGATGGGTTGAAGGTGATAAACCAACCATCAGAATGGTTTTGGGTGGTACCGGTTTTTCCGGCAAACTCGCCTACCACGCCATAGGCATTTCTAAATTTACTACCGGTTCCCCTGTCGATCACATTCTGCAACATCCTGGTCATGATGGAGGCATTTCTTTCTGAAATCACGTGGGTGGTATCCCTGCCCGGATGTTTTGTTTTCATTTCGTTGGCACTATCGTAGATGACGTTGCCATTACGATCGGTCACTCTGATCACCGCTGTAGGCTCTGGTCTGATGCCTTTGTTGGCAAATGTGCCATAGACCTTCATCATATCGTATAACATAATATCCGCGGCACCCAAAGAGATGCCAAATTCGCGTGGCAGGGCCGTGGTGATGCCCATGGCGGTGGCCATGTCGATGGTTTTTTGGATGCCTACTTTTTCTATCAATTTTGCTGCAATGGTGTTGATGGAATAGGCAAGGCCTCCGGCCATCGTCACCCAGTCGCCGTAAACGCCGTCTGAATTGTCGGGACTCCAGTCTTCGAGGGTGAGTTTTTCATTGCGCATAAAATCACAGGGCATCATGCTGTCTTTTACCGCTGCAGCGTAGACGATGGGTTTAAAAGTAGAACCCACCTGCCTCTTGGAAAGGATGTGATCGTATTTGAAATATTTAAAATCGGTGCCACCTACCCATGCTTTGATGTGGCCATTGCTGTGATCCATGGCCATGAATCCTGTGTTGAGCATCAAAAAGTAATGTTTGATACTATCCATGGGACTCATGAGGGTATCGGTATCTCCGCCTCCGTTTTTCCAGGTGAAGACTGTCATTTTTACAGGTTCATCAAAACTCTTTTGAATGACACTGTCGGCTGCTTCTGCTTCTTTGAGTTTTAGGTAACGTTCACTTCTTAACTTTTGTTCTTCCAGCCACTTATCATCGCCCCAGGGCTTTTCATCTTTATAATCTTTCCAGTGCTTGTAGAATTTGCCTTGCAGTTCGCTCATGTGTTTTTGCACTGCTTTTTCGGCAAATTCCTGCATACGACTGTCGAGGGTGGTATAAATTTTTAAGCCATCGCGGTATAGGTTGTATTTTGACCCATCCTCTTTCTGTAAGCCGGATAGAATGCGGGGCATTACGGTAATACGAAGGTATTCTCTGAAATAAGCACCAACGCCCTCCGTTCCATCAGCCCCCGTGTATTTGCGTGCATTGACAGGCTTGTCTTTTATTTTTTCATATTCCTCCTGGCTGAGCTTGCCATTGGCAATGAGGGTAGAAACGGTTTTGAGTTCGTCAGACTGAAATGTAAAATCGCTGTTGGCCACCATCCGGCTAAGCACGAGGTTCCTGCGTTTTTGCGAATTTTTTGGGTTGCGCGTCGGATCCAAAGCCGTAGTTGCCTTCAACATGCCTATGAGGGTAGCTGCTTCTGCTGCATTCAGCTCTTTGGCCTTTTTGTTGTAAAAATATCTGCTGGCTACATTGATGCCATATCGATCCCCTCCGAAAGGTACGGTGTTGAGGTACAGGGCCAGTAATTCTTCTTTGTCGTAGATACTCTCAAGTTTACTGGATATTATATTTTCCCTGATTTTATTGATCAGAATGCTTAGCCCTGGTATGTAGTAATTTTTGCGGGGAAATAAGTTTTTGGCAAGCTGCTGGGGCAGGGTCGACCCACCTCCCAATCCGGATTGATTGGTAGCAAGTCCTTTGAAAACGCGTAACACAGAACGAAGGTCGATGCCACTGTGTTCAAAAAAACGTTTGTCTTCCACGGCAAGCAGCGCTGTAACTACGTAGGGAGAGATAGATGCTAGGCCGATTTCTGTTCTGTTTTCAATGTAAAATTTACCAATCAGCACTGAATCGGCACTGTATATTTCAGTTGAATTGGAATTTTCAATATTTCGGAGTTCTTCACTGTCCGGCATATGACCAAACAAACCGATCCATGCAAAAAATACAAGGCCAACGAAAAAATAAATGCCATACCTCGTAAGGTCATAACTCCATTGAATAAACCCTGCCAGTACAGGATTTTTAGCTTTCAGTTTTCGGTGCCATTGTCTGACCGGCTCCGTCCAGAGGGCATATTTTTTACTGATGGGTTGCCAGTAAGGTCCAATTTTATCTGCAATGGGCTTCACATAAGGTGCCAATCGCTGCGCCACACTGCTTTTTATAGCTGTGTACCTGTTAATCAGCATGTTCCATCCTTTTTTGATTCCCGTGCTTTCCATTTCTCAGATTAAAGTGGATGACAAAGTTACAAAAA
>CALMWS010000431.1 GCA_937870795.1 uncultured Bacteroidota bacterium
TGCAGCCACATCGAAGTAGCTCCCAACCGCGTGCTTTTTGCCAGCGGGGGAGCCAATGAAAATTACCAAATCGATTTCAACCGCAATGGCTTGTACATGCTCAATCCCGACCAGAGCTGGACCAACATCAACGATGAATACGTACCCCAATTCAAAGAAAAAGATGTAGTGGGTATTTTTACTGCCGTGCCACATCCTACGGATACTTCCCTCATTTACATGGGCAGCTTTATCTCCGGCATTGTAGAATTTAACACCACCACCGGTACGTACCGCTTTTTCAGCGACAATACCACCAACGGCAAAATAAAGAGTTCATTACAAGCCATGGTTGGAGCACCCACCCAGGTTAGAGTTTCCCACCTCCAATTTGATGAGCAAGGCAATTTATGGGTAGCCAATTTTGGTGCACCCCGCCCTATTTCTGTATTTACCAAAGATCAGAAATGGTTCAGTTTTGCCAGCCCGGGACCAACCTTCCTTACCCGCATCAACATTGATCAAAGAGGCTATAAATGGTTTGCAACTACAGGCTCTGCACCCGGAGTTGTGGTATTCGACGACAACCAAACGCCAGATGATGCTACCGATGACCAGATCCGTTCGATCAATAGCACCAATTCCCTGATTTCAGCCCAGGTCAACAGCATAGAAACCGACCTCAATGGCGATGTATGGGTTGGCACCTCACAAGGTCCTATCATCTTTGACTGCGATCCCTTTGACACAGATTGCAAAGGCAGCCAGCGAAAAGTATTGGAAGATAGCATTGCTGCCCTCCTACTTCTCACCGAAGAAATATTCTGTATTGAAACCGATGGTGCCAACCGCAAATGGTTTGGTACACGCAATGGCATCTTTGTGCAATCACCTGATGGAGAGACCCAACAATACCGCTACACCGAAGAAAACTCACCCCTTCTCCACAACCAGGTAAGTGACCTTGAATTTGACAACAACACCGGCATCATGTACATGGCTACCCAAGCCGGCATCCAAAGCCTCAAAACCAACGCCACCGGAGGTCGCACTTCCAACAGCAATTCAGCCTACGCCTTCCCCAACCCTGTAAGACCCGAATACCAGGGCCCCATTGCCATCAAAGGCCTTGCCCGCGATGCTGATGTGAGAATCACCGATATCAATGGCCGCCTGGTCCACCAAAGCAAAGCCCTCGGCGGTCAAGCCATCTGGGACGGAAACGACTACACCGGCTCTCGGGTAGACACCGGCGTTTACCTCGTATTCGCCGCCAATGAAGCCGATCCCACCATTAAAGACGTAATTGTCACGAAAATTCTTGTTGTAAAATAAGTAGTCAATCCCCCATGGGGCAATTCGGCTGCGCCTTAGTTCAATACGCCTTCGGCTTAATGCAATTCGCACTGCGTGCTT
>CALMWS010000432.1 GCA_937870795.1 uncultured Bacteroidota bacterium
ATTTCACCCCCATTAATAAAATTATAATATTCATTCTCTAACAATTTTTTGTAATTATAAAGAATTGCTTTCTCCTTA
This sequence comes from uncultured Bacteroidota bacterium, assembly GCA_937870795.1. Lineage (GTDB taxonomy): Bacteria > Bacteroidota > Bacteroidia > Chitinophagales > Saprospiraceae > JADKBO01. Next base: position 79 of record CALMWS010000432.1, read on the forward strand.
TCGCTTGAGTCAATTAAATGTTCCCAGAAATAGTCATCGGTAGCCCACTCTTTAAAAGTATAAATTATATTACTACGCCACCATTTTATGGTTTTTTCACATCCTTTTGTAAAAAAACATGGCAAAAATGGCATTACTATTTTAAAATATTTTAAAGGATACGGTAATACGTTATATTCTATATGAAATTCAGAATTTAAATACACATGAATTTCTGAGCCAATACTAATCGCATACACAATATAAATTTTACCCCTAGTAAACTTGCCAACTAAAGGGGTAAAATGACTTCTTTTTATATTCTTCTCATCTTGGAAAGCTAAATTATATCCATCTTGAGTAAACTGAACTAACATACCTATTTATTTTTGAATTTAAAATCAAATGCAAACCCTATTATTAAATCGAAAAAAGAATAAGTCCTTTTTTGAGTGTATTGAACATACACACTTTACCTATTAAATATCACAAACTGATTGGCACCTATAAGGATTGTCGCTCGTAGCCTGCCGCAAGTCGCCTGTCGCTCGTAGCCTGTCGTAAGTCGCAAGTCGCCTGTCGCCATACGCATGTCGCCAAACATTCAGCGCACTATACCCGTACCATGGTCAATATCGTAGCAATCGCTACCGTCTCGCCTGTTTCATCGTACACATCAACCAAAAATTTGACGATGCCTTTTTCAATGTCGGCTTCGTCTTTTTTGTCCTGCAGGATTTTTTCTTTGACGGTGAGTCGTACGCCGATGGTCATGCCAGCGTAGACGGGTTTGGTGAAGCGACATTCTTCCAGTCCGTAATTAAGCAAAACGGGGCCTTTGGCGGCGTCAACAAAGAGACCGGCGGCGGCGGAAAGGATGAAGTAGCCGTGGGCTACTCTTTTTTCAAAAGGAGTACCTTCGAGGGCTGTTTCGTCGGTGTGGGCGTAGAAGTGATCCCAACTAACATTGGCGAAATTGACAATATCTGCCTCTGTAATTGTGCGTTTGTGGGTGATGAGGGTCTGCCCTACTTCGAGTTCATCAAATGATAAGCGGAACAGATGTTTGCCGGCTTCTTTGTATAGCCCTCCATATTGATATTGTCCTGTTACTTCGGTAAGGGTGGTAGGGCTGCCCTGGATGGCGCAACGCTGCATGTAGTGTTTGACTCCACGCATTCCTCCCATCTCTTCTCCTCCTCCTGCTCTGCCGGGACCACCATGTACAAGCAAGGGCATGGGTGAACCGTGACCGGTGGACTCAGGGGCACTTTCTTTATTGAAAACCAAAATCCTGCCGTGGTGGGTGGCAGCACCGATCACGTAGTCTCGGGCAATGCGATTGTCTGCGGTGGTAATGCTGCTGCACAGTGAACCCTTGCCCAATTTGACCAGGGCGATTGCCTCGTCTGTATTTTTGTAAGGCATCAAAGTGCTCACAGGACCAAAGGCTTCGATTTCGTGGGCTGCCTGGCAATTGAAGCCATCGTCTGCACGGAGCAGGATGGGCGACATAAACGATCCTTTTCGGGCATCACCCCCAATGATATCCACGCTTTCTAAATTGCCATAGACGAGCTGGGCCTGTTCCATAATTTTGGCTACCTGGGCCTTGACATCGCTGAGCTGGGCTTTACCGGCAATGGCTCCCATGCGCACACCTTCGGCCCTTGGGTCACCAATGGCAGTTTGGGACAATGCTTTGCCCAGGGCGATTTGTACATCTTCCATCACGTCTTCGGGAACCATGATGCGACGTACTGCTGTACATTTTTGGCCGCACTTGATGGTGATTTCTTTTCTTACTTCTTTGATAAAGATGTTGAACTCCTCGCTGCCGGGTTTGACGTCTGCGCCGAGTACCATGGCATTGAGGGAATCGGCTTCCATGTTGAAGGGCACGGCTTCTTCTGTAATGCGGGGGTGCGACTTGAGCATTCTGCCGGTGGAGGCAGAGCCGGTAAAGGTGACCACATCCTGCGAATTGACATGGTTCAGGATGTCGCGGGCATTGCCGCAAATGAGTTGTAAAGCTCCATCGGGCAGGATGCCGGAGGCAATGATGTCGTGCACCATGGCTTCGGTGAGGAAGGAAGTGAGGGTGGCGGGTTTTACAATGCCAGGCATACCGGCCAGCCAGTTGACGGCACATTTTTCGAGCATGCCCCAGATGGGAAAGTTGAAGGCATTGATGTGTAAAGCCACACCTTCTTTGGGCACCAGGATGTGGTGTCCCATGAAGGTTCCTCCCTTGCTGAGTCCGATGGGGTCGCCCTCGGTGGTATAAGGCAGGTCGGGAAATTTTCTGCGCAGGCTGGCATTGGCAAAAAGGTTGCCGATACCGCCCTCGATGTCGATCCAGCTATCTACGCGGGTGGCCCCGGTTTTATAAGAAACATCATAGTATTTTTCCTTTCTTTCCATGAGGAAGAGAGCCAGGTTTTTGAGCATCATGCCCCGCTCCCTGAAGGTCATTTTCCTCAACCTGGGGTTGCCCACATTCCGTGCAAAATCAAAAGCGGTACCCAGGTCGATGCCCTCTGTGGATGCGATTGCCACTTCGGCGCCTGTAGAAGCATCGTACAACATTTGGCCTTCGCCACTGCCTTCGACCCACTGGCCAGCTATGTAATTTTTAAGTTTCATTTTGGTATTGGATTAGGTGACGCCCCCTTCTGTCAATGGAGCGTGGGCAAAGATAACAAAAAGCAGTGGGGTCTGGAAGTCGTTAAAAAGCCGGTTCTATTAATTAACTGTATGTGAAGTAAACTTTATTTTTGTGTAAACCGTTAAAAGGATTATGAAAATACTCAGCACTTTACTCATTGGCACTCTTTTGTTTATTAACCCGGCTCCCAACGAATGGTCATTGGCCAAAGAAAAAAATGGTATCAAGGTTTACACCCGCATAAAAGAGGGACAAAAACTCAAAGAACTCAAAGCCGTTGCCACTTACAACTGTTCCAAGGATGCGTTGTACAAAACCTTTATCGACATCCAGCATATGAATGAATGGTATGATATGGTTGAAAAAGTACAGTTGCTCAAACAGGTTTCACCAACCGAGGGTATTTACAAAATATACTTTGACTTCCCGTCATTAGCCGGAGATCGGTATAGTACCATAAAAGCTTCTATTCGCAGAGAGACTAACGGTGATATAAGGGTGGAAACCAAATTTAATGCCATCGAACACACTGCAGAAGAAGATTATGTGTATGTAAAAAACATTGAAAGTGCATGGAAGATAAGCGGTAAAGACGGCCAGCTGGCGGTTGAGCATACTGCCTTTATGGATCCATCGGGCAGCATTCCCAATTGGATTATCAATGCCACGCTTACGGATGGTCCGATCAGAACGCTGACCAATCTCAAACAGAAGGCTTGTCCTTGATTGGCTTGTAGTGTGTATCTTTGTTAACACATGAAATCGATCATCCCGCCCTTTAAACCCATCAGCATCCTTTCACTCTTTTTCAGGGGATTGACATGGACGCTGCCCAATGACCAAAACAAAATTTACCTCACCTTCGATGATGGTCCTATACCGGAAGTCACGCCCTGGGTGCTGGATGTATTAAAAGCCAAAGGCATCAAAGCTACCTTCTTTTGTGTAGGTGCCAATGTTCAAAAACACCACGACATTTATGCCCGCATCCTGGCCGAAGGACACGGTGTAGGCAACCACACCCAAAACCATCTCTCTGGATGGACAGTAGCCAATGAAGCTTATCTTCAGGAAATTGAGGAGGCCGCAAAGTACATCGATAGCTCTCTTTTTCGTCCGCCCTATGGCCGGATCAGTCCCATTCAATACGCCCAAATCAAAGACCGGTACAAGGTAATTATGTGGGACACGCTTAGCAAGGATTACGATGCCAGCCTCAGTAGCGAGCAGGTTTACCAAAATGCCACCACCGGTGTAAAAGCGGGCTCCATCATCGTTTTTCACGACAGCCTTAAAGCCGAATGCCACTTGCGAGATGTGTTGGAAAGAGTGATTGATGAGTTGTTGTGTCGCAACTTTGTTTTCGCTGTGATCTGAAAAACAGAGGGATCGGAGCATCGGAGTCGATACACAAATGAACTTTCATTGAGGCAAACTGAAGTGTGTTCCCACATAGAGACCTGTTCCCTAAGACAGAGATTCGGCTTTTTATTGAAACATTAAGATACATTAAGAAGCATTAAGATGAAACAGATAAAATTAAGCCTTAAAGCCTCTAAATTTTCTTAATGCCTGTGCCTATAAAACGCGGTTTTGTAGTGCATTGAACAGAAATTGACCAGGCTCTTTTCGATGGGTAGGTCTATAGATGGAATTGCTCTTTCCCCGGAACAAGTTTTCAAGTTGCAATTTAGTTTTATTAATCATTGAGGGAATGGAGGGAATTAAGGTGATCTGAAATATTTAGTAATATTTCCCACATAAAGACTTGTTTCCTTTAGAAGAGATTCGGCTTTTTATTGAAACATTAAGATACATTAAGAAGCATTAAGATGAAACAGATAAAATTAAGCCTTAATGCCTCTATATTTTCTTAATGCCTGTGCCTATAAAACGCAGTTTTGTAGTGCATTGAACAGAAATTGACCAGGCTCTTTGTGATGAATAAAGTCTATACATGGTTTTGTTCTATAGCACGATTAAGCTGTCCTTTAGTTATTGTGGATTATTTTGAAATTTGGAAGAGTAGGGATTAGGGGTTAGGGACTAGGGGATAATAGGGGTTAGGGGCTAGGGACTAGGGGCTAGTGCAATCCTAACCCCTAGAACCTAGCCCCTATCCCCTACAATAAACCATATATTATTCCGTTATTGACATCAGAACGAGCCTGAAAAGCATTAAAATTTGCATAACAAGGCTTACATTTGCTTTAAATTTTAAAAATTGCCCCATGCGGAACCATTTCCTGGCTTTTTGTTGTTCTTTCCTCTTTTTGACTACTGTGGTGGGCCAGAAAGGATATGAATTGGGAGCCTGGGTGGGTGGAGCCGTGTATTATGGAGATTTGAATACCACCTTGTCACCCAGGAAGCCGGGCTTGGCTGGTGGACTTTCAGCCCGATACAATTTCAACAATAGGGTGAGTCTGCGTTCTTCACTCAATTTTGGAAGAATTGCCGGAGATGATGCCTTGTCAGAAAACAATTTTGAAAGGAACAGAAATCTGAGTTTTCGTTCCAATGTTTTTGATCTTACTTCGGGTATTGAGTTTAACTTTATGGATTACGAACATGGATCATCCGACAGGTGGTTTACACCATTTATTTTTGGTGGATTTTCCATATTTACCTTCAATCCAAAGGCACAGCTCAATGGCAACTGGTATGCATTGAGACCTCTGGGTACAGAAGGGCAGGATCTTGGATCTGAATATGGTAGAATCAGTGGTGGGTTTACCATAGGTGGTGGCTTCAAATGGGATCTCAACAGAGACATTAGTTTCAACATAGAATTCAGTACGAGAAGGTTGTTTACCGATTACATCGACGATGTGAGTACCGTCTATGCCGACAATGCCACCATACTCAACAGGCGGGGAGATATTGCGGCGCAGCTGGCAGATCGTTCGCTGGTTGATGGCATTGGTGTAGCTGGCAGACAACGCGGCAATAGCAGGGACAACGACACCTACTTCTTTATCGGTTTTGGAGTAATGCGTTACTTTGGGGATATTGAATGCCCCAGAATTTCCCAAACCCACGAGTAATGTCTAGCGGGACAATTACCACCCTCTTCCAGTATCCGGTCAAAAGTATGGCGGGCTTTTCCTGTCAAAAAGCCACAGCGTTACCTTCAGGTTTTGAATGGGATCGAAGGTGGATGCTCATTGGTGTCGACAATAAAATGATTACACAAAGGGAGATGCCAATTCTTTGTCGCTATTTCCCAACCATTCATAATGGTCGTTTGCAAATCCAATTTGAGGACAGGTGCTTTTCTATAGCTACCCAGGAAACAGAAGGGCCAACTTTTTTATCGAAGGTCTGGGATGATGATGCCCTGGTGGTGAATACATCTGGTGAAATAAATGAATGGCTTTCCAAAGAGCTGGGTCAAAGCGTAAGGTTGGTAAAAATGCTTGAACGATTTCACTTTGCCGGACCCTTAAATTCAGAAGTGGAAGTGAGCGGGGCCGATGGTTACCCCTACCTTGTATTAGGTACCGCCAGCATGGATTTGCTCAGTGAAAAATCAGGTGAATCTATTGATATCAGAAGATTCAGGCCCAACATCGTATTGAAAACCAATACGCCCCACGAAGAAGATGACTGGGCTTCCCTATCTACAAATGATGTAAATTTCCAAAAAGTAAAACCCTGCCTGCGTTGTCAGATAATCGATATTGATCAGGATAGCGGGCAACGAATGGGTACGGTGACCAAAACGCTAAGCACCTACCGTCGTATGGGCAATAACATTGGATTTGGTGGCAGTTATGTGGGCTTGAATTCGGGGGAACTGGTGGTTGGGGGTGAGTTTTGGGTGGAATAAGGGGAATGCTCGGTGCTTCACTTCTCGCGCAATACGCGCTGAGCGCTTAGTATGACTGAACGGTTTTGGCGCAGCAAAAAAATTGATTGGCAAATCAATTTAGTGAAGGAACCACGCGCTAACCGCGTGCCATGGATTAACCCTTTTCGGTACATCTTTTGAAATACGGCTGCGACATTTAGCAATTTGATACGAATTAGAGCAATGCTTGGTACTTCGCTCCTTACAAAATGCTTGCTTTGCACTGAGTTCTATGTGTTGTTGGTTTTCTAAAAAAGAAAACGGTTTGGACAAATTACCCTAACTATTACCCGTTTTTTGTGAATAATTAGGGTAATTTTTATCAAAAATGGGTGTAAAGTAAGGGTAATTTCAAGAAATAAGGTGCTAAGGATATTTGATTTGCTTGATGCTAAGTTGCAAGGGGCTAGTTCGGTTAGCCATGTATTTTGCCACATTAAAATACGCAACAACAAATGTTCAAGAGGATAGCTAAGTCTGGTTCAGTAATACAGTGCCTTTTGAAAATTATCTATATTCACACGATAAATACTTGAAATGAACAGAATTGTGGTGATTTTTCTGCTACTGGCAGCAACTGCCGTTATGGCACAGAAAAAAAGTACAAAGACGGTAGTGGCGGAAGCAAAACCGGTGCTATGGAAAGAAGATGTATTTTCCAATCTTAAATTCAGGTCAATTGGTCCTGCTTTTATGGCGGGGAGGATTGCAGATATTGCTATCCATCCCAACGACCCGAACACGTGGATGGTGGCTGTAGGCTCTGGTGGGGTTTGGAAGACAAACAACAGCGGTACTACCTGGACTCCTGTTTTCGAAAATCAGACCTCATATTCTGTGGGTTGTGTTACTTATGATATGCAAAATCCAAACATAGTCTGGGTGGGCACTGGTGAAAATGTAGGAGGCAGGCATGTTGGTTTCGGCGATGGTGTATATAAGAGTACAGATGGGGGCAATACATTTACCAATATGGGACTCAAGGCCAGCGAACACATCTCAAAGATTGTGATCCATCCAACCAACTCTGATGTGGTTTGGGTGGTAGCGCAAGGGCCTCTCTGGAATAAAGGCGGTGAGCGCGGTGTTTACAAATCTAATGACGGAGGTAAGACCTGGAAACGCACCCTGGGCGACGATGAATGGGTGGGTGCAACCGACCTGGCCATGGATCCAAGAAATGCTGATGTATTGTATGCGGCTACCTGGCAAAGACATCGCACCACAGCAGCTTATATGGGCGGAGGACCCGGCTCCGGCATACACAAAAGTACAGATGGAGGCATTACATGGACGGCATTAAAATCGGGGCTGCCTACCTCATCCATGGGTAAAATAGGCCTGGCCATTTCTCCGCAGCAGCCCGATGTTATTTATGCAGCCATTGAGTTGGATAGAAGAACCGGTGCCATATATAAAAGCACTAACAGAGGCGAGAGTTGGGTGAAACAATCCGATGCAGTTTCGGGTGCCACGGGTCCCCATTATTACCAGGAATTGTATGCTTCTCCGCATGTGTTTGATAAGTTATTCCTCATGGATGTAAGGGTACAAATTTCTAATGATGGAGGTAAGACCTTTGGCAGAATGAAAGAAGAAAACAAACATTCCGACAACCATGCCATTGCTTTCAGAAAAGACAATGCCAACTGGATGTTGGTAGGCACCGATGGAGGACTTTACGAAACTTTTGACAATGGCGAGAACTGGCGATTTATTGACAATATGCCCATCACTCAATTTTATAAAGTGGCAGTTGACGATGCCAGTCCCTTTTACAATGTATATGGAGGCACTCAGGACAACAGCACCGAAGGAGGTCCCAGCAGGACCGACAATGCACAAGGCATTCAGAATGCAGACTGGAAGGTAGTGCTGGACTGGGATGGCCACCAACCTGCCACAGAACCGGGAAATCCCGACATCGTATATGGAGAAAGACAGGAAGGTACCCTTTCAAGGATCGACATGAAAACGGGTGAAATTGTAGATATTCAACCGCAACCTGCTGAAGGTGAGCCTTACGAACGGTTCAATTGGGATTCTCCCATCCTGGTGAGTCCACACAAGCCTACTACCATCTATTTTGCTTCTCAAAGGGTATGGAAGTCGGAAAACAGGGGTGATGCGTGGACAGCAATTTCACCCGATCT
>CALMWS010000433.1 GCA_937870795.1 uncultured Bacteroidota bacterium
CACCCCATAATGTGACGAGCGCAGCAATGTCACCCCATAATGTGACGAGCGCAGCAATGTCACCCCATAATGTGACGAGCGCAGCGATGTCACCCCATAACTATTTCATTTGAACATAGAGATGCGAGCAATCGCATCTCACCATTTAGCTCCCCGCTCTCAGCGGGGAGCGCACCATTTAGTCCCCACGCTCCCGGCGTGGGGACGCACCACTAATCCGTGCCCCGCACGGATTACCCCACCTCAAAAAAACTCTTCACCTCCTTCGCCTCCGAAGGTTTCATCCTTCCACTTTGAATCAAACGAATTTCCCTCCTGCGGGCAGCACCTTCAAAATGTTTGGTCTCTTCATTGCTGATGGGCTTGAGCTCAGGCACCGGCTGCGGTACCAGCGTTTCCTGGTTGATAGCCACAAAGGTAAGATATGCCTGATTGCATTTTCTGGGATTGGTGCCATCGATGCGATTGGCCATCACTTCTACAAATACTTCTACCGAGGTGGTAAAAGCTCGGGTCACCGACGCATTCAGCGTAATGACTTCTCCCAATTTGATCGGATCCTGAAAAGATACATTGTCAACCGAAGCAGTGACAACCTGCGACTCACAGTGTTTGGCGGCACAAATGGCGGCTACTATGTCCATCCATCGCATGAGGTAACCACCCATTAGATTGCCCAGCGGATTGGTATCGTTGGGCATAATCATCTCTGTCATGATGGTCCTCGATTCTCCGGCTAACTTTACTTTTCTATCCGACATATAGTGTTTTTTCTATCTAACAACTTTTTTGGCTTTTGGTTATGCCATTGGCTCAAAACCAAACACTCCCTGCATTTCTTTTCTAAATACTTTCTTTACCTGCTCCATGTCCAGCTCAAAACCCAGCTCTTTTTGCATAGAGGTCACGGTTTTATCTTCATCGGTAATTCCACAGGGTATGATATTTTCAAAATAGGAAAGGTCGGTATTGACATTGAGTGCAAAGCCATGCAAGGTCACCCAGCGGGATAGGTGCACCCCTATTGCGCATATTTTGCGATTCCGCCTGCTTTCATCTTCAGCAGCAATCCAAACTCCCGTGTAGCCTTCCATTCGACACCCTTTTATTCCGTAATGTGCCAGCGTTCGAATGATGCTTTCCTCCAATTCCCTGACATATCGGTGCACATCGGTATAAACCTCATCCAGGTCAAAAATAGGGTATCCTGTAATTTGCCCGGGTCCGTGGTAGGTAATATCCCCCCCGCGATTGATGGCATGGTATTCTATGCCCCGGGCCTCACATTCCTGGCGGCTGAGCAGCAGGTGGGATTCTTTTCCACTCTTGCCGAGGGTGTAAACGGGACTGTGTTCGCACAAAATGAGGCTGTGTACCTCATTCCTTTGCCCCATCCTCTTCCGCTGAATCATTTCTGAATGGACCCCGGTTTGGAAATCCCAGGCCTCCTGATAGCTTTTTCCCGACAAATCTATGTACCGTACTTTAAACAAAATTTTGTTTGTCCATTTTAGCGATGCAAATGTAAGATAAGATGAAGATATGGGCTATACTTAGTATTTATTTTTACCAAGGCCCCCTTTCGCAGCTCAAAATAAGTGGTATTTCGTTAATTTACAGTTATTTGTTTTGTTTTTTGTGAATATTTATTATTATCTTTGCAACCCAAAATTGCCGGAGTAGAACCTGGTTTTGTATAAGTAAATCAATGGAATGAGAGTTTTGTTTGTCACACAGGAAATGGATCCTTACACGCTGGTGACGGAAATTTCCGAGGTATTCAAAAAAATCCCTCAATACGTCAACGACAAAAACCATGAAATCCGGGTGTTGATGCCCAAGTATGGCACCATCAACGAACGCAGGCACCGCTTGCACGAAGTGGTCCGGCTTTCAGGTATGAACATCATCGTGAATGACGAGGATTACCCGCTGATCATAAAGGTAGCTTCTATTCCGGGAGCCAGACTCCAGGTTTATTTTCTGGACAATGACGAGTTTTTCAAGCGCAAGTACATGTTCAGCAATGACGACAACCAGGCGTTTGATGACAATGCCGAAAGAATGGTTTTTTTCTGCAAAGGTGCCATGGAAACGGTGAAAAAATTTGGTTGGCCCCCTGAAATTGTACACTGTCATGGTGCATTTACCGCCCTGATTCCCATGTACATAAAGAAGGTTTACCAAAATGACCCCATCTTCCGCCATTCAAAAGTTGTCTATTCTTCATACACAGATGTAGTAAGTTCAACGTTAAATAATGAGTTCGGTAAAATTGCCGCTATCAACGACGTTTCTGAACAGGATTTAGCCCCGTTTTTTCACGATGGCAAAATCGACCTCAATGCAGGTGCCATTCATTATGCTGATGGCATCATCGTAGGCAAGGCCGATTTGCAGGACGAAATAGCAAAGTCAGCCGGGGACAAACCGGTTCTGGCCTTCGAACAAGATGGCAACCATCCTGCTGCGGTAGAGGGATTTTACCACCAGTTTATTGAAGCCGTTTAAATCATTATGAGAATTTATTACCCCGTTTTTTTCGCCTCGCTGATTTTATTATTGAACGCCTGTCAGGATCCCAATACCATTGGTGAAAGCCTGCTCAGCAGCGAAAAACTGGATCTCGGTTATCAGTCCAATTTTCCCATCAAGGCAGTGACCATACCAGGAGAAGACCTCATTGGTTTTACCTATACGACCAGTGTCACCAATGGAACCAACCTCGTCACTCCCAATACTGGTCTTGTAGGCGACATCAA
>CALMWS010000434.1 GCA_937870795.1 uncultured Bacteroidota bacterium
GCTTTTTCATATTCTCCTTTTTCTACCATGGTTTCGATTGATTTGCAGGAAACCAGCGCAAGGGCTAAAAACATTGTGTATAAAATTGTTCTCATGGTAATTGGTTTTGATGGTTTGTAATTGTTTTCTTCTGGAGAGCGATTGACCAACTTTATTGTTTCACCCAATTACCTGGTTTAGGATTTGCTTAACACAGCCCAAGTCCTGTAATTGCATATAAAAATTTTGCTATTAGAGGAAAAACCCATTTTTATTTGTAAAAGAAATTGAAAACCAATGAGATAAGTTGGCTTGAGAATTTTGGCAGGGTTGTTGTTATATTAATTTATTCCTGCATGTATAAGTAGTTGATAACTGTTAGAAGCACAATTTGATAGGTAATATTTCAGGTACGGGTAAACCCTGAAATTGATCCGTAAAAACGCCCATTTTTATCCAAAGTATTGAATATTATGGCGTTAATTAGGGTTTTTGGTCATAAAATTGTCTTCTACTTAATACGATCCAGGTCGTTATTTATCATTTATTTACAAATATTTATCATGGGTAAATTTTTTGCTTTATTGCTGACTTTTTTCGCCTTAACCAATTTGACGGCGCAGGAAATCATTCCTTCCAAAGTGGTGCAACAACACCAAAGTTTTGCACAATTTGAATCACATACTGTGTTTACCAATTCTACCCGCAACAACCTTGTTTTGCCCGAAGAGGTGTCGGAATTCAATGTACTTCAATTGGATAAAACCGCTCTAAGAAAATTGATAACTGGTGCAGATCAAAACATCAGCTTTAAGTTGCCTGTCAATGATAGAGAAGAACTCGACCTTCAATTGGTTGAAAATTCACTTGAAGGTCTTATCGTAAGAGAATCAGATGGCAACAGACAGGTCAAATTTAATCCGGGCAGGCACTTTCAGGGTGTAATCAAAGGCAGACCTGGATCTCTGGTTGCCCTCAGTTTTTTTGAAGACGATGTAATGGGTTTTATTAGCGATCCCAGAACTACCGGCAACCTTGTAGTAGGTAAAATGCAGGATAAAAGTGGCGACTTCATTGTATACCGCGATGACAAAGTATTGGCTAAACTGCCCCTCGAATGCGGTACTCAAGACAACGCACAAAGCTACACACAAGACGAACTCTTTCACGACCATGCCGAAAGAGCCCTGACGGATTGTGTAAAAATGTACTTTGAGGTAGATTACAACATCTTTACCAACAAAGGAGGGATGACACCTACCATCAACTACATCACAGGCTTATACAATCAGGTAAAAACCTTGTACAACAACGAATCTATCAATACGGTGGTTTCTGAAATTTTTGTTTGGTCGACCACAAGCCCATATAATGGAACCTCTTCCAGCACTATGCTCAATCAGTTTCTGGCCTATAGAAATGGTTTCAATGGCAATATTGCCATGTTACTTTCATATGGTGCCAGTGGTGGCATTGCCTATGTCAACACACTCTGCAATTCTAATCCTGATTACAGAATGGGATTTTCAAGCATCGGCTCTACCTATTCAACGGTACCTACCTACAGCTGGTCGGTGGAAGTAGTAACCCACGAATTTGGTCATTTGCTGGGTTCACAACATACCCATGCCTGTGTGTGGAACGGAAACAACACGGCCATCGATGGCTGTTATACTACTGAGGGTGGATGTGCCAACCCGGGCATTCCATCCGGAGGTGGAACCATCATGTCGTATTGCCACCTCACAAGTACGGGGATCAACTTTACCAAAGGCTTCGGCACCCAGCCAGGCAATATCATCAGGAGCAAAGTAACTGCGGCTACCTGTTTATCAGCCTGCCCAGGTTCTCCTACACCCAGTTGTACCGATGGCATTCAGAATGGCCAGGAAACCGGTGTTGACTGCGGTGGTCCTAGTTGTCCGCCATGCCCAACGGGCTGTACAACCAACTCTGGTACTTTGACCATTGTGCTTGACAATTATCCATCAGAAACAACATGGAACATCAAAAATGCTTCTGGTGTTATTCTGTACTCCGGCGGACCTTATTCTGCTGTCGGAGGAACAGTCACAGTGCCTCTTTGTTTGCCCAATGCATGCTATACATTTAATATCTTCGATTCCTATGGTGATGGCATCTGCTGTGCCTATGGAAATGGTTCATACAACGTTGTGGTCAATGGCAGCAGTGTGGCATCAGGTGGCCAATTTACTACTTCACAGACCAAATCATTTTGCATCAACACGTCGAGTGGCTCAAGCTGTACTGATGGCATTAAAAATGGCCAGGAAACGGGTGTAGATTGTGGCGGACCAACTTGTCCTCCATGCCCTGCCACTTGTACCGATGGTATCAAAAATGGCCAGGAGACAGGTGTAGATTGTGGTGGTCCTACATGTCCACCTTGCCCTGCTACTTGTAGTGATGGTATTCAAAATGGTCAGGAAACGGGTGTAGATTGTGGCGGACCGACTTGTCCTCCTTGTGCAGCTACTTGTACTGATGGTATTAAAAATGGTCAGGAAACTGGAGTGGATTGTGGCGGCCCAACCTGCCCACCATGTCCGCCAAGTTGTACCGATGGCATTCAAAATGGCCAGGAAACGGGCGTAGACTGCGGTGGCCCAACTTGCCCTCCATGTGCAGCTACATGTACGGATGGCATACAAAATGGTCAGGAGACAGGAGTTGACTGTGGAGGTCCTACGTGTCCACCATGTCCTACGAGTGGAGAAACAACGCTGGGAGCTTACTACTTTGAAACCGGCTGGGATGGTTGGATCGATGGTGGAGATGATGCCATCCGGTATTCAGGCCCGCGCTCATTTGAAGGTAGTTATTCTATTTCTTTGAGAGACAATTCTGGTGTAGAATCATCTATGACCTCACCTGCGTATGCTGCTACTAGCTATGCTGCATTGAAAGTTGAATTCAATTTTTACGCTTACAGCATGGAGGTCGGCGAGGACTTTTGGTTGCAGTTTTCCAACAATGGTGGCAGCACATGGACAACGGTGGCAACCTGGATCAACGGAACCAATTTCAACAACAATACTTTTTACTTTACAACCAAGACCATCAATAAAAATGTGTATGGATTCACAAATAATTCTAAATTCAGAATCGTTTGCGATGCCAGCACCAACTCAGATCTTGTCTATATTGATGCTGTAAAAGTAAAAGGACTGGCTACCGCTGCAATGCCCGGAGAAAACACCGAAAGCATGTTGGCCCTGAGTTCTATATTTGAGGATGAAATTGAAGGAATCAAAATATTCCCGAATCCAGTTAGGTCGTCTTTGAATATTTTGATGCCGATTGAAAGAGAGGGCGCCGCTGTTGTAAATCTTTACGATGTAATGGGCAGAAAGGTCATCAGCCAGGCTGTGGCAGAAGGAGAAAATAAAATCGGACTGGATGTTTCTGCATTGAGGTCAGGATTTTATGTAGTATCTGTGATGGTAGATGGAGAAATCACCCATACAGAAAAGGTATCAGTGATAAACGGAGATTAATATTTTTGTTAGATAGTTAGTAAAATGCCGCTCTGTCTGCAGGGTGGCATTTTTAGTTTTTACAAGCTGGAAGATCATGTTTTTTGGGTTGATAAGCAACAATTTTCTCCCGAAAATGTATCTTTGAATGGTACAAAACCGGCACATGCTTTTGAATTTCAGATTGGGCTTTTATTGGGTGTTGGCAAGTCTTTGCCTGCCACTGGTCACAGTTGCCCAAAGTTTTGACACCGATTTTGGCAAAAACAGGGTTCAGTACAACGACGATTTTAAGTACTGGTCGCAGTATGAAAGCGACAATTTTGTGGTGTATTGGTATGGCAAAGGCAAAAATATTGCCCATACCATCATCCAGATGGCAGAACTGGATCATGATTTTATCCGCAAACAGGTAGAGCACAGGATATCTGATAAAATTGAAATTCTGGTCTATGTGGATTTATCAGATTTCAAACAATCCAATATTGGCAGAGACGAAGTTTTTACATCTGAGTCTGGTGAGACCCGCATTGTAGGTACCAAAATGCTCGTTTATTTTGATGGAGATCACGTACATCTACGGGAGAAGATCAGAGAAGGCATTGCCTCAGTTTACCTATCATCTATGCTATTTGGTAGCAACTTTCAGGAGGTAGTGCAAAATGCAGTTTTACTTGACCTTCCATCGTGGTACAAACCCGGCTTTGTTTCTTATGCTGGCAATGCGTGGAATCTTGTCATAGAAGACGAATTGAGGGAGTTGCTGCTTTCAAAACCCAAGTATTACAATTTTGAAAAGTTTGCCCAAAAATACCCACGGGTAGCAGGCCATTCAATGTGGTATTACCTGAGAACCAATTACGGTCGGTCAACCGTATCCAACTTGTTGTACCTCACCCGTATCACCCGCAATTTTGAAAAAAGTGTGGAATTTGTGCTGAATACCCCCATTCGTCAGATTTATGAAGAATGGGCCGATTATTACGAATCCAGGTTTGTTCAGGAAGAGGGTAAATTTGATGAACCTGCAGGCAGGGAAATAAAACTCGCCAACAAAAAAAACCAGCCCATCACCCATATGCAGCCATCTCATGATGGCAAATGGCTGCTTTATTCGGTTAACAATGCCGGAAAAAGTTGTATTTACATAAAAAACAATGACTCGGGCAAATCACAAAGATTATTTTCCCAACACTTTAAAAACAAATTCCAGGAGGCAGACATCGAATATCCCCATTATTGCTGGAGTGACAACGATCGTGAATTTTTCATTACAACGCAGCGCAGGGATCAAATATATATTAGAAAATACAATATACAGGATTTTAAATACGTAGAGCAATTGTTGCCCAACGAGGTGCAACGTGTTTACAGCATCGGATACATCGACAAGCGATACCTATTGCTCAATGCTTCCATAGATGGTTTTTCAGACCTCATGATTTATGACACCAAAGAAAGAGAAGTGCTGCCCCTGACTAATGATTATTTTGATGATCTGAGTGCTTCAGTGATCAACTACCAGGGAGGTAAAGCGGTGTTGTTTGTGAGCAACCGAACCGTCGAGCATATCTTACCCATGAAGTTGGATACCGTACTGCCCCTTGGCACAATGGATGTATTTTTGTACCCTCTGCCTGTAGTAAAAGATAAAAATGATCTAAAAACCATACCCAGAAGCCTCGAAAGGCTTACCCAAACACCCGAAGACAGTGAGCTGCAACCCATATGGATTGGAGACAATACTTTTGTTTATAAAAGCGGTAAATCGGGCCTTTTCAACCTTTATGCCAAAAACATCGCAACAGGGCTGGAAACTCCCTTAACCAATTTGCCGGCCAATCTCATTTCCTATGGCGCCGGAGAAGCACAAGAATTTTATCTTCACCTATACTATGATCAGGCACATCGTATCTACATAAGGAAGGGCCTTGAAAAAAAGGTGCCCTTTGAAACCAATCTGGCGAAATCCAAATTGAAAAAAGAGGAGGCGGAGGAGACCGTACAAGAAATAGTATATACCGAAATCCCAGACCACCTGAAGTTTCAAACCGTTTTTCCAGATGTGAACACACTTACCATTGTAAATCCGGTGGTTAATAAAAAAGCTGGAGTGCACGAGGCCACAGATGACCTTAATGAGGTTAATGGCAGAATTGTGCCTATCAAAAATACGGGCATAACGGCAGCAGGTCTAAAGTTTAGGATCGATAAACTAACGGCTCGAATGGACAATGAAATCCTGTTTGAAGGCCTGGAACTTGCCCAGGGGCAAAACAAAGAGGTCAACCAGATTCCCATGGGCTTTTTGGCAAAAGCTGCATTTACCGATATTTTTGAAGATTACCGACTGGAAGCAGGTACGAGAATTTCTACCAATCTCGATGGCGCGGAATTCTTCCTGACTTACGACAACAATAAAAAACTCATTGACAAGCGGTGGGCGTTTTACCTAAGGAATCAAACAGAAAAAAGTTACGTGGAATTTATTCCACCGTTGAAGTCTAAAAAGCAAACACTGATTGGTATGTACAGCCTGCGTTATCCCGTGGATTTGCACCAAAGTTTCAGGGCAACTGCCAGTCTGCGCATGGATAAACAATATTTTAAAGCGTCAGAAATTTCAACCCTTTCTGCCGTGCCGGTTTATGAAAAAAGATTGGGGCTGAGGGTGGAATACGTATTTGACAATTCCTTTCAATACGCACTCAACATCTTGCACGGTGCAAGGATGAAATTTTATGCTGAGGCCATGAATCAGTTCAATTTTGAACCTGGCAATAACTTTCATATTGACCTAAATCAGGGTTTCACCACTGTTTTGGGCATGGATGCAAGATACTACCAACCGGTGCTCAATCACAGCATTGTAGCGGTGCGACTCACCTCCGCCACATCGCTGGGCAGCAAGCCCAACATTTATTACCTGGGCAGTGTCAATAACAACCTGTTTCCTTCGTTCGACAATTCCATTCCGTTGCCGCAGGATCAGGATTTTGCTTTCAAAACCAATGTGCCACACCTAAGAGGCTTTAAGAGCAACATTCGCAACGGCTCCAGTTATGCCCTCTTCAATTCAGAACTCAGGATACCATTGTTTATGTATTTGTTGGGAAAAGACAAAGGAGCGTCCCTGATCCGCAACTTCCAGTTGATTGCATTTTTTGATGCAGGTTTGGCCTGGTATGGTGCCGGACCCTACAGTCCTAAAAATCCG
>CALMWS010000435.1 GCA_937870795.1 uncultured Bacteroidota bacterium
GTGGGGGGGGTGGTTCCGCTGTTCTGGGCGGTTCCATTTCAATTTCTTCGTCAAGTGCCAAAGCACCTTCAGGAATCACCACTTTTTCTTCGTGAGTTGTCCAGCTTAATCCAAACAGGGTGAAGGCCAAGGCTACCAGCAGACCATATCGAAGGAATGGACCTGTCATGGAAAAATTGTCAACCTCCGGATATTTTGCCCTGGCTCCAACTTCCCTTGCAATGTGCTTATGCTTTTCTGTAAGGGTATCTGGATCAATCTTGCTGTACTTAATCTTGAAGAACCAGATCAGTGCCAGGGTTGCAAGGACAAGTAAGAGTATACTTATCATTACACCATTTCCTGATAATTCAAAATCCTGTAACATATTAAGTTGTTTTAGTTGTTAGAACTCTTGTGAACAAAAATAGTCAAATTATTTATTTGCCATAGAAAAAATGCCAATCGACAAAAGACTGCCAATTGTATTGGCCATCATATCGTCGTACTCAAAACTGCGGCCTGTGAAAATGTACTTTTGCCCAATTTCCATCAACAACCCGATAAAGATACTGATGGTTAATGCGAAATATATGCTCCTTTTTTTTGATGTAATGGTTTTTAAAGCCAAAATCCAAAGCCAGGTCAGTATTCCATACATGATCAAATGCCCCAATTTGTCAATACCAAAAAAATCAACAACCATTATTTTTTTTACGGTATTACCGGAAAGACCCGATAAAATCACAATAACAGCTGTCCAAATCCACGCTAGCGTAAAATGACTTTTCATTTATAAACCTAAGATGCGGGGTTGAATATTTCTGGTGTGTAAGGCAATAATAAAAATTATCCTATCAATGCTCCATACGCTGCGGCATCCAATAAATCCGCCAGTTGGCTTTCATCTGTGAGCCTGATTTTTACTACCCATCCTCTTCCGTAAGGGTCTTCGTTGATTAGAGCGGGGTTGTCTTCACCATCGGATCCCAGGTCTGCATTGAATTCTAAAATTTCTCCGCTAACCGGCATGAAAAGATCTGAAGTAGTTTTTACTGCTTCCACAGTGCCAAAAACGGCATCTTTTTCTACGGTTTCTCCCACTGTGTCTACCTCTACGTACACAATATCACCCAACTCGCCTTGTGCAAAATCGGTAATACCTACTGTAGCGGTACCATCTCCATTTACCAGGATCCATTCATGTTCCTTGGTATATTTCAGTTGATCTGGAATATTCATATCTGTTTTGATTTGGTTATTTACTTTGTTCTATCAATGATTTGATCCATGGTGTAGTGACCGATTTGGGTCTTTCCAATGCCAGGCCGAGAGCTCTGTCCCAGCATAGCTGTGCCAATACACCCATGGCTCTAGAAACCCCAAACAACACAGTATAGTAGTTGTACTGGGTGAAGCCATAATGGCACAACAAGGCGCCTGAATGTGCATCCACATTTGGCCATGGGTTTTTAACCTTGCCAATTGAGCCTAAAATTTCAGGTACCAGCTCAAACAAGTCCCAAACGATTTGCACAGTAGGGTCTCCCTGGCAATATGTTTCTGCAAATGATTTTTGAGCCATAAAGCGAGGATCCGGCTGTCTGAGCACAGCATGGCCATAGCCCGGCACTACCTGACCTGATTCCAGGGTTTCCATGATATAAGCCCTCAGTTGATCTTTGGTAGGCCTTTCGGTTCCTATTTTTTCTGTCAGTTCAAATATCCACTTGATCACTTCCTGATTGGCAAGGCCGTGCAGTGGTCCCGCAAGGGCATTGATGCCTGCTGCAAATGACAGGTATGCATCACTCAGGGTAGAACCCACGAGCCTTACAGTATGTGCAGATGCATTTCCTCCTTCGTGATCCGCGTGGATGGTGAGGTACAACCGCATTAGGTCTGTGAAGTCAGCATTGTCAAAACCCAGCATGGCCGCATAATTGGCAGCCCAGTCTTTGCTGGCATCGTAGGTGGCAGGAGCACCACCTTTGTATACCCTTCTGAAGATATAAGAAGCGATGATGGGCAACCTGGCGATCAGATTCATGGAATCTTCGTACATGGCATCCCAGTACTCGTCTTTATTTAATCCCTCATCGTATTTTGTTGCAAAAATGCTGTCGTGTTGCATTGCCATAACAGCAATGGTAAATTGAGTCATAGGATGGGTATCCAATGACATGGCATCAATCACTTTGAAAACACTGTCATCAACATTGGCCCTTCTGCCCCACTCTGCACTTAGCCATTTTACCTGTTCTTCGGTTGGAACCTCACCTACCAGCATCAGCCAGAAGAGGCCTTCCGGCAAGGGTTCGCGGGCACCATCCGGTTTTGGCAACAACTCTCTCAACTGAGGGATGTTGTAGCCTCTGAATCTAATGCCCTCATTGGCATCTAAAGATGAAGTATCCCAAATCATGGTTTTGATACCTCTGCTGCCACCAATGATTTGGCCTATATTTACTTCATCGGCCTTTAGCTCACCGTAGGTTTTTACGATTTCTTTGAGCTCGATCCTGGCCTGGGAGGATTTTTCATAAAAGAGCTGTTTTAATGAATCCATGGGAAGAAAATTACTGGTTTCTATTTCTAAAATCTTTAACTTTTGTTAAAGTGGTTGCTAAATTACAAAATGTCTGTTAACATCTTTCATCTATATAACCATTATCGGTAAAAATTGTTACTTTTGAAATATGGGGCAGGTCCAGGAACTTTGGAAGCTCTTACAAATCAAGAGAATATGATTGCAATTGACGATGTATTGGTGAGCGAGGATATTGTAGAAAAACATTTTATCTGTCAGCTGGATGCCTGCAAAGGTGCCTGCTGTTGGGAAGGAGACTATGGTGCTCCCATGACCGAAGAAGAGGCTGAAACCTTTGAGTACAACAAAGCCGAAATTATGCCCTGGCTGGATCAAGAAGGTAAGGCATATCTAGAAAAAAACAATACTTCCAAATATTACAAAGCACCCAAATTGTTGGGCACTCCGCTGCTGAAAAACAAGCGTTGCGTGTACCTGACTTTTGATGAAAAGGGATACGGACTTTGTGGCATTGAAAAAGCTTTTAAAGCAGGGGCATTGCCTTTCAACAAACCTGTTTCCTGCCATCTCTACCCCATTCGTGTGATCAAAAATGAAGCCCAGGGTTTTGAGGCCTGGAATTATGAAAGATGGGATATATGCAGTGAAGCATGCAAACTGGGGAAAAAACACAAAATGCCCATCCATCGCTTTGTCAAAGAAGCCATAGTAAGATACAAAGGCCAGGCATTTTATGATGCGCTGGACGCCTACTACACAGATCATTATCCTCAGTCATGATGCACTATATAGTTGCCCTGCTGCTGACTTTACACATGGGAAATGACCCCATTGCCGGATCGAGGGAAAACCAATTAATGCTCGATGCCGTCAATCAACTGAGAAGTAAAGGCTGCTATTGTGGCAGGCGATATATGCCGGCAGTACCACTATTAAGGTGGAATGACACGCTCTATATGAGTGCCATGAACCATGCTATGGAAATGCACGATTTCGAATTTTTTGCCCATTATTCCAAAGATGGAAAAAACATTGGAGAGCGTCTGGATGGTTTTGAATACCCATGGCAATTTGCGGGTGAAAATCTGGGTGAAGGTCAAACGTCTTTTGATGAGGTATTGGGTGACTGGCTCGACAGCAAGAGTCACTGCAGAATGTTGATGAATCCCAATATGAAAGAAATGGCTGTTGCCCGATATAAAAATTACTGGGTCCAGCACTTTGGAACAAAACTACCTGCAGGTGCCAAAAGAAAACTCGTTACTGAAGGATACTAAAAAAAAACAGCGGGCTTTCGCCCACTGCCTATCCTGGTTTTGTTATCTGATCTTTAAGTGCAGAAAAACGAAACTATGGTAAATAAGACAATCCATTCCTGAGTTTCCACAGGAAGTATTTTTCCAGTAAAACCTTAAATACATCGTAAAAAACATTGGGTATCATGACTGCAAACTTTCTGGGTTTAAACAGGGTATTGCTGAATATGATGACCTCTTTTTTGCCGGCATCCATGATGCAGAGTCCCGGGATTTTTCCCCAGGGTTGTTCTTCCATTTTGTTAATTCCTTGAATAGTGTTGATGATGTTGTGTGCTACGATTTTACCCGTAACATCGCTAGGGTAACCGGTTTTGGGAATGGTAAAGGGCACTTCTCCCTGTTGGAATGGAGGTTTGACATCTACCGTTAGCCCTGCTGCCCATACATTGGTGAGTTTTGGGTGTCTGTAAGTTGGCAAAACAGGGATAAAGTGATTGGCACCAGTCTCCAAAGCTGGTGAGTTGGCGATAAAATCAACGCCTTCAAAGGGTGGCATCAACATGGTAAAACGAGTGTTGATCTTTTCTCCTGAGCTCAGTTCTACCTCGTTTTCTTTCACTTCTTTGATTCCTACACCGGTTTTGTAGTGAATGTGAAACATTTCCATAAATTTTTTCAACATGGCTTCACCCAGCGGCATACCTTCGATGCCAAAGTGCCCCAGAAAAGGCTCCGGTGTGACCCAGTATAAGTCAACTTTTTCCCTTATTTTTTCTGTCCTAAGCCATTTTTCTACGTTGAAGAGAAATTCATAGGCGGCACCCATACAACCAGCTCCCTGGGTGGCTCCTATCACAATCGGGCCCGGATTTTTCTTAAATTCATCGAGTTTGGCTCTGGTATCCATGGCTCCCGGTGGAGTACCTATGTAACAAGCGTGTTCTTTGATACCTGGTGCTACGTCGAATTTTACTTTTGGCCCTGTAGCTATGACCAAATGATCGTATTCGTAAACACCTTTATCTGTATAAACTTTGTTTTCGGCTGGTTCCACTTTCACTGCATTGTCGAGGACAAAATTTACACCTCTTTTGGCAAGTATTTTTTCGCGGGGAACAGCTATTTCCGTAACCTCTCTTCTGCGGGTTGGAACCCAAATCAAAGATGGAATATATAGAAAATCCGGACTCCTGTCTATCAGCGTTACGTCCACTTTATTTTTTAGCTTCCTTTTGATCTCCATTGCGGCAGTGGCTCCTGCAAAGTTTCCACCAATAACCAGTACTTTCATTGTCTTATTTTTGCTGTAAAGTTAAGGCCTCCCCCACCTGAGAATGGGTAACTTAACTTACAGAAGGCAATGAGTGAGGTCAAACAATGGTATGACTGCCATCATTTAAGCCCTGTTTATGAACTACACGATAGCATTGAACACCCCGGTTTTTCAAAGGCCCAATCCGGACTTTTGGTCATCCATGCATCAGTAGCAGGTGAGCATTCGTATGGTTTTTTCATCAATTCCAAAAAATGCTGAATGCGACTATAATCTCCCTTTTCTGCCAGCAGTATGGCCTCGTGTGCCATGTAATTGCGAATGATAAAGGCAGGATTGGCACCATCCATGTGTTGCTTTTTTTGTTCCTGGGTTTTGGCTTCAAGCAACAGTCTTTGGGCATACCAAGCCATCCATTGCTCCCAGCCATTTTGAATCGGAGGCTTGGAACTATCAGGCAAATAGGAAGTCTTTTGAATTAAAATATTTAAAAACTGATCATTTTCAGGAACAAAATCACTCAACCACCTGAAAAAAAGATTGTAGTCGATGGCATCCCTTGACATTAGATCCAACAATACCCTTATCTGGTTTATATCTTCATGTTGCGTGGTAAACAGACCCAATTTGGCGCGCATCATGGCTTCATATTTTAGCTTGTATTGCTGAGGGTAGTCCTCCAGAATTTGCTGCAAGCCCTCTGCAGCACCAATGAGTGGATAGAGGGCATTGCCCAACTTCCAAAGGTTCCATAGACTTATGTTGGCTTGTTGTCCAAAGCCATATCTTTTACTTTCTCTATCGGTGGTGTTTGGGGTCCAATTTTCATCGTACGCTTCCAACCATCCATAGGGTCCATAATCAATGGTCAAACCTAAGATGGACATGTTGTCTGTATTCATTACACCATGCACAAAGCCCACACGCAACCAATGAATGACCATGTCAAGCGTTTTTTCTGCAACCTCTCTAAAAAATGCAAGATAGGTTTCTGGTCCGGGTTTTCCCAAATGTGCATAATGATGGGTTATGGTATAATCGGCCATAGCTCTCAATAATTCGTGCTCCTGACGGGCAGCAAAAATTTCAAAATTTCCAAATCGAATAAAATCGGGTGCTACCCTACACACAACGGCCCCCGGCTCGTAGGCTGCATTGCCATCGTACATCATGTCTCGCAACACCTGATCACCCGTTGCCACCAAACATAGTGCCCTTGTGGTGGGTATGCCAAGAAAATACATGGCTTCACTGCAGAGGAATTCTCTCACCGACGAACGTAAAACGGCAAAGCCATCTGCATTTCTTGAATAAGGAGTGGGGCCTGCTCCTTTGAGTTGAAGGGTGACATGGCCAGTCCTTGTACTGAGTTCGCCCAGGTTGATGGCCCTTCCATCACCCAATTGGCCCGCCCATTGTCCAAACTGATGTCCGCCATAACAGGCAGCATAGGGCTTCCATGCTTCACCTATTTTACTTCCTGAAAAAACTTCGGCCCAGTCCTCGGCGCTGTCTTCACTCCATTGTAGATCCAGTTGTTCTGCCAGTGTCTGAGAAACGGCCACAAGCTTGGGGGCCCTTGCCTTTTGGGGTCTGACCCAGGAGTATGCAGCCCCCGTCACCTGCCTACGATGGTTGCCTGTTTCAGGGTCAGCGGCAAAGGCAGCCGTAAATCTATTCTCCAATTTTATATCCCTGACCTTCATTATTGACCCAACAAAGTAGATGACCAAAGGTTTTACGGCTTCGGCATTCTTCTAAAATTTATTACTTTTACCTTTGTACCGCTAAAAAAAACCTATGTCGGCCCATTCTATCAAAATCATCAATGCCCAAAATGTAGTCATTGAATACACCAAAGGCAGCCTTGGCAATCGAATAGTAGCCAGAATTATTGACCTGATAGTCATTTATGCTTTGATCATTGTGATCATCATTGTAGGAGCCGGATCCAGAAGTTGGGTGTTAGCCACTCTTTTGGCATTGCCGGTGATGTTTTATTCCTTTTTGGTGGAAAGAATAAGCAATGGCCAGAGTCCAGGCAAAAAAGCCATGAATCTCAGAGTGATTGCGGCAGACGGAGGTCAGCTTACAACCTATTCTTTATTGCTTAGATGGGTGGTATTGTTGGCGGATCTGTGGTTTACCCAGGGGGTAGCAGGTATCATTTCGATGGTTGTCTCAGAAAAAGGCCAAAGATTGGGTGATCTCGCAGCAGACACAGTGGTCATATCAACCCAAAAAAAACAAGAGAACAGCAGCTTGTACCGACTAATCAATAATCCTGATTATGAAGTAAAATACGCTGAAGCTGCTTTTTTATCGGATCAGGATATCCGCACGTTGCGCGATGTGCTCAACAACAGGAAAATGCACAGGTTGCAATTTATCCAACTAGCGGCAAGAAAGGTAGAAGAAGTATTAAAAATCAAGGCACAGGACAATGACGCCAAATTCCTGCAAAAGGTAGTTTTAGACAATGCATATCTGGAAAAAAAATCCAGAGAAACAGCCCTTGAAGAATAATAAAAAAAGAAGTCCCGGCTTCCCAACCAGGACTTCAAGGTATGAATACTTCGTAAAAAGTCTTCCTTATTTGAGGCTGTAGCCCAAACTCACAGTAAACAACCTTCCCGGTTTATACAAATCGAAGATGGCAGATGATCCGTCGAACGTATTGTAGGATCTGAGTTTTTGACTGTTCAGCAGGTTTTCACCTAAGATGGCCAGTGAAAATTCTTTATTGCTTCCAAACTGTTTGGAAATCCTTGCATTTAAGCTCTTAAATGGTCTTTCGTATATGTCTTCAATTCTTCCGATACCAACGATTGATAGTTTGGAAGATTGTACATTGTAACTGGCAGAAGCCTCCCAGCCATTTTGAGAATCTACATACGACAATGCCGCATTAAATATGGAAGGCGACAAACCCACGAGTGGAGCGCCAGCCTTAACTACAGTATAGTTGGCTGAAAGAGAAAACGGACTGAACCTTTCCGCAATAAAATCCAGTTTTTTACTGACCTCCACTTCTATTCCATATACATCGGTATTCTTGAAATTGCGTGGAATGAAATTGGTAGGATTGGCAGCATCGTAAACCGTAAGTTGGATCGGATTGTAAAACTGCTTATAAAATGCACTTATTGAAATCAACTCACCGCCATTGAGGTATTTTTCCAAACGAAGGTCGTAGTTGTTGATATCGGTCTGCTTCAAACCAATATTGCCGAGGAAGGTACGGTCTGTAATTCTGTCCTGGATTTGGGCGATTGAATTTTCCTTAAATGTAGGTCTGGCCAGCGTTCTGTTGAAAGAAGCGCGAATGTTGGTCTTTGGCAAAACTTCATAGACGGCGCTAAAGGATGGTAAAAACGAGGCTTTGTCGAAAACCTTTTGACCGTTGTAAATAACGGTACCCTGGTTGTTGGTACCTGTATAGCGGGTTTCGGCTTTCTCAAATCTCACTCCATAAGCAAGTTTGAGTTTTTGACCCACAGGCAGTTCCTGCATTACGTAAGCAGCATAAATTCTCTGATTGGCATTGAATGTATTGGCTGGTTCATAGTTGCCTATTACATACGCTCCCGTTCTGTTGGCGGGTGTCCACAGATTACCTGGCTGCAAAATATTATTGGGATTACCCTGAAGGTTGAGCTCTGTTTGGTTATTGACTCTGATTATGAAGTTGTAAATCTCAAAATCTCTCTCTTTAATGGTGCTAAATGCGCCTGCTTTGATTTTGGATTCCATTCCATTTTTTAAGGTAAGCGAATAAGAAGCATCCATTCTTCCGTTGTAATTGACTTCATTGAGGTATCTGTAAATACGTGTCACATCTGCACCCACAGCCGGTCTCAAAACAGGATTGCCTGCTTCTGTGATATCAAAGCCTGTGGTACGTACATCTGGCTCATCAACATTTACAAGGGTAGGACTCAATTTCCAGTCGAGCGCCAGTTTGCCTTTGCCAAAAGCATGCTTTCCACTCAACACAATGTTGGTGATTTCACGCTGGCTGTATTCCAGGTTGTCACGCTGAATAACGGAAGAGTTGAGTTCAAGATTGGCCTGAATGAGCCTGCCCGCTTTTGAATCGCCATTTTGAATGCGCAAAACTTCCAGACCTACCTTATGGCCTCCCTTTTTATAACTAAGGCCGGCAAGCGCACTCCACAGTACATTGGTCTCGCTGATGGTACCATTAGTTTCTCTGTTAATAAAGTATCCCGTATCGGTTGTGTTTCTGTAATATTCTCCGAGTTTTACATCTTCATAGTGGTTGTATCCATGCGCGTAGTTCATCCCAAAAATATAACCCAACTTGCCACCACCCAGTTTTTTCTGGTTTCCAAATGAAAAGGAAAAAGCTTTGTTGAGGTCGTTGCCTACCTGTGATGCTGCCAATTCCGGATTGAATGATTTGGTAGCAGCCTCCAATGCAGGATTTTTGAGAGAGGGATCCGGCAAAGCGATGTTTTTGTAAAAAGGCAAAGATCGTGTGCCGTCATCAAAACCGAGGAAGTCGGTTTTACCTCCTTTGTAACCCAGGAAATTGCTCTTAAAATGCATGTCGGGGTTGAATCCAAAAGAAACGGAGGCATTGAAGGTCTTTTCTTCAGGGAAATCTTTGGTGATGATGTTTACCGCTCCACCGGTAAAATCACCTGGGAGATCGGGAGAAAATGTTTTGTAAACCAGTAGATTGTCTACGAGATTGGTTGGAAAAATATCGGTCTGCACCGAGTTTTTATCTGGATCCAGGCCCGGTATTTCGATGCTGTTGAGGATGATTTTGGTATAACGGTCACCCAGTCCTCTCACAACAATGTGTTTGCCTCCTTCTACTGATACCCCGGTCACTCTTCTAAGTGCTTCGCCTGCATTGCCATCGCCATTTCTGCGTATGGCCTGTGAAGAGATACCGTCTAACAAATTGGGTGTACGTTGTTTGATGGTAGCTATTGCTGATTCCGAACTTCGAGTTTGGGTGGCCGTGACAACTACTTCCTCAATTACATGGCTGGATTCTTTCATTCTTAGGTCAAGAATATTTACCTTGCCGGGTTGTACTATGACATCGCTTACAGAAAGGTCATTGAAACCAATGTAAGAAATGGTAATGGTGTAATTACCAGGAGCGAGAGATAACTCATAATTGCCGTCCACATCGGTTGTAGTACCATTGCCGGTCTGTGTTACCACCACGTTGGCAAACATGATGGCTTCACCGGTATTGTTATCAATCAATTTGCCGCGGACGATGCCATTTTGGGCGTTTGCAAACAAAGCGATAGCCATGAATGCCAGGGTAAGGATTAGATTGTTTTTTAGCAAAGTATTCATTTTTAAATTTTTAAAATGAGCAGGAACAATAATTGGGAAGGCTGTTCCTGCTCAGTTATTTGATTGGGTTTATTGAAGTTTATTTTTGGTTGAAAGATAGGTCCATGCATTGAACACTGTTTTGTCAGCACCCACAGTTGGGTTGGTCAAAACCTTATTGCCATTGTTTGAAAAAAGGTTGTCAACAATGGTCTCATAACTTGCCGATACAGCGTTCAAACAGTCTTTCTGGGCTGTTGCATCAGTAGCACCTGAATCGGTATACACCCTCATTACATCTGCAGGTGTAACATCATCCAGGATCTGGCAATTTTTGATTATCAACCTACCATCTCTAAGATATGTAAAGGCATCTGTCTTTTCTGCACACCCAGAAGTTGTGGTAAATGCAGCCCTTACACCAAGGTGTTTTCCTTTTTTATATCCTTTGAAAGCTATGTTTTCAAGTGTGCCCTGGCATTTTGCCTTCAGATCGGCACCTGATGTGAGAATTTGATCAACTGCAATGATTGTTCCGTTTTTGATGGTAAACAGACCGTCTTTGTATGTAGTACCTTCGGGGCCATCCAATTCGAGGCCTTCATCGGTATTGTCGCTGCCGTGAATGATGTAAAAATTATCTACTGTACCTGCATAGTTTTGATCTACATCCAGTGCATCATCACCCACAAAACCTACTGCAAGGTTTTTAACATTTACGGTACCTCCAAAGATTTCAAGACCATCATCCAAATTACCAATGATTTCAATGTTTTCGATGGTTGTACTGTTGCCAACACCGCCCAAGGTAAGGCCATTTATTTCATTTCCATCTCCGATCAATGCTCCTCCGTGTCTGATAGAAACATATTTTAAAATACCCGAATTATCAGCTGCATCACTGCCCCCGTATTTACCATAGGTCTGGTCTCCGGGAATGCCTTCAATTTGTGTTTCTGTATCTCCATTGGTAGCAGAAATTGGAGCTTTGCCCAAAACAATCAGTCCCCCCCATTTGCCAAAGTCGTATTCAGAAAGAGAATTGCCTGCTTTTTGACCCGGTCTTACGTTGTCAAGGGTAGAAGTAAAAATAATTGGTTTTTCTGCAGTACCTGTTGCATTGATTTTAGCACCTCTGGGTATGATCAGAGCCGTGGCAAGTGAGCCAGTACCCTCTCTTCCTTTGATCACTGTGCCTGGTTCAATGGTAAGTGTTACGCCCTCTTTGAGGTAAACTTTGGAAGCCAAAATGTAGATATTGTCTGCTGTCCATTTTGTGTTTTCGGCAATTTCGCCTGAAACAACCACTTCTCCGAAAACGATTTCTTCGCATTTTCCATTTACACACTGTTCATCTGGACCGCAAACCACACCTGCACATGGATTGTAGCTGGGATCTACGACGCACTTATCATTTTCGCAAATAAAGCCGGTGGGACAATTGCCATCACAAGGCTCACCATCAGAGCAGGAAGAGAAAAATATACCCGCACCTATAAATAAAACCACTAATTGAAGTTGTAAAGATTTCATACTGTATTGAATTTGAAGCAAAGGTATTTTTGCATCATTAACTGTCCGTAAAGGCAATATTACCGCTTGGTTAAATTGTTGAAAATGGAATTAACATTAAATTTACACAAGACGAAAAAGTGATTTTGTTATTGTATATCTATTATTTACACATATATTTATTTTATAATATAATTAAACTCAAGGTCCTCTAATTCTAATATTTCAAGCAGCAATTGAGATATATTACCTTTGCGGTATATGAAAGTTGATATTAAAAACTTCACGAAGGAAGAAATCACCACCTTTGCCCTTGAAATTGGTCAGCCAAAATACAGGGCACAACAGTTGTGGGAATGGATCTGGCAAAAGCAGGCTATTTCATTTGATGAAATGACCAACCTGCCGGCTGCATTTCGGGAGAGGCTTAATAACGACTTCAACCTCATCACCTTGTTTCAGGATGTAGTACAATACAGTGACGATGGAACTTTTAAGGTCAGATTTGGGCTCAAAGATGGAAGCAAGATCGAGACAGTACTCATACCTGTGCCGGAAGAAGGCAGGTTTACGGTTTGTGTTTCGTGTCAGGTAGGATGTTCACTAACCTGCAGTTTTTGTGCAACCGGCAAGATGAAACGCATTCGTAATCTGGAACCAGCGGAAATAGTGGATCAAGTTATTTTGGTCAACCAACTGTGTCTGGAAAAATTTGGAAGTCGCATCACCAACATCGTATACATGGGCATGGGTGAGCCCTTACTGACCTATGCCAATGTGATGCGCAGCATTGAAATGATTACATCACCAGATGGCTTAGCTATGTCACCCAGAAGGATTACAGTGAGCACAGCGGGCATTGCCAAGATGATTAAAAAACTGGCTGATGACGATGCCAAAATAAATCTGGCCTTATCATTGCACGCTGCTGATGATACAAAACGCAATGAAATTATGCCCATCAATGAGCAAAACGACTTACAAACCCTGATGGATGCCATTTCCTATTTTTATCGAAAAACGCACAACCGAATCAGTTATGAATACATAGCTCTGAAAGGTTTCAACGATACCATAGAGGACGCCAAAAGACTTATTAAGTTGTGCCACCGCTTTCCGGTTAGAGTCAATGTAATAGAATACAATCCCATTGAAGAAGGTGGTTTTGAAAAATCGGAAGAAGATACGATCAACCAATTTGCCAGAATTGTAAGAGAGAGTGGTGTAATGATTACCGTCAGGCGCAGCAGGGGTAAAGACATTGATGCTGCCTGTGGGCAGTTGGCCAATAAATAGAGATGATACAATAAATTCAATTATGCGATTTATTTTTTTCCTGCCCATACTCCTGTTTTCATTTATTTTGCAAAAACTCAATGCACAAAAAAATACGCTTACCGAAAATGTATTTATCATTACACTGGATGGCCTGAGGTGGCAGGAACTTTTTGGAGGAGCCGATGATTCCCTTGTTACAGACATACGATTTGTAAAAGATACAAGCCATCTCAAGGCAAAATATTGGAGCACCAATCAACAGGAAAGGAGAAATGCTCTATTTCCATGGATTTGGTCAACCGTAGCTCAACAAGGTGTGATCCTGGGAAATAGAAGGTACAACAACAAAGTAAATGTAACCAATATGATGTGGTTTTCATATCCGGGGTACAATGAGATTTTAGTTGGTTATTCTGATCCCAACATCAATTCCAATGATAAAATAAATAATCCCAACATAACCATACTTGAATGGCTGCAAAACAAAGAAGAATTTGATGGCAAGGTAGCAGCATTTGCTTCCTGGGATGTATTCCCGTATATAATAAATGAAGAAAGAAGTAAAATTCCCATCAATGCCGGATTCCAGAAGGCAAATCATTTTATGATTAATGAAAAAGAACTGTTTCTCAATGAATTGCAGGATCAAATTCAGTCGCCCTGGAAAAATGTAAGAATGGACGCATTTACGCATCATTATGCTAAGGAATTTATCAAAACCTATTATCCAAACGTGGTATTAATATCTTATGGTGAAACCGATGATTTTGCCCACGATGGCCGTTATGATCATTATCTTGAAGCTGCTCACAACACAGACCAAATGATCAAAGACTTATGGGATTATTGCCAAAATGATACTGTGTATAAAGGCAAGACTACTTTTATCATCACCACAGATCACGGCAGAGGTGATCAGCCAAAAAAAGAATGGACCTCTCATGGTAAAATCATCAAAGGATCTAATGAAATCTGGATGATGGCCATTGGACCAGATACAGCCCCGTTGGGGGAAGTAAAGGAAAAAGGTCAGCATTGGCAAAATCAAGTTGCTGCCACAATTGCCGCCTGGCTGGGTTATAAATATGAAGGTTTAGAGGAAGCAGGTCCTGTAGTTAAAAATTTTATAAAGTCAAAGACTAAATAAAATCCAAATCGAATTTGAATCCATAAATGACCTTTCGTTTCATGCAATTGATCGCATAAAGTAGACCCTTTTTAGTTTCACATCAACACAATTTTCCTCGTCTCTACGATGGTACCATCGCTGTTTTTAATTCGTACAAAATAAATGCCCTTTCCTCCCCATTTGCTGAGATCTAAAAAATATAACTTTTCATCGATGGCATTCTGCATGATGGTTTGCCCCGCTTCATTGAGAATTTCAAATTCGTAATTTTTCAGCAGGTTGTGGTCACCCATGTCAAGATAAATGTGTGTGTTGGCTGGGTTGGGATAAACCGTTATTGCATTTGTCGTCGTCTCGTTGGTTCCAATGGTGACGTTGAGTATGATCAGTAAAGCCTCAATATTTACAAAATTGGTATCAACCAAAGAGGTACGAATGGTATCGTAGACAATGACATAACACGAATCTTTGCATATGCCAGTGTAGTTAACGGTACTACACATTACATCCGCACAGCCATTTTGATCAAATACGGTTACACAAATTTGTTTTGGAAATCCGGTACCAGGTGTTGCTGCTTCATCAATGTCGTAGGTGTCGCCTTTGAAGTTTAAACTGTCCTGTTGCCCTACCATACCATTGGGCAATTGCCAGCTGAAAAAATAGGGAGGCTTGCCTTTATACATATAAGCCGAAACAGACGGTTGATTGTCGTTGACCATTTTTGTGCAAAATGAAACTACATTGGGGAGTAAGGCTCCTGCCGGAGTAGGCACTACAGTGACAAGAACAGATGCGGAAGCGGTATTGCCGTTGGAATCGGTTATGGTTAGATGATATGTGGTAGTTACTTCCGGACATAGTTTACGCAATACGGCTTGTGCACCATCACTCCAGGATATTGCTGTGTATACACCACTACCCCCAGATATTTTTGGCTCAACATCTATACACCCTCCCTCACATATAGTGACATCTGCCAACTGGATTTCAATAGGGTTTGGAGCACAATTAATTGCTGTTTCAAAATAGAGCGGGCTGGATAAGCTACATGAGATATCAGACCAACATCCTGTCTCTCCATCAGCCATAACCGCAAGTGTAATATCCAGCTTTTGATTTTCACAGTCCTGCAGTTCACTCCAGTCTTTGACTTTTAAATCAACACAAAAATCAAATATAATCGTAGCATTACAAGACGAAGGAAAACCCCACATATTATCAGGATCACCATCGTTGGTACACGAAGAAGATGCAGCATTAGAAACAACCCACCATCCCCCTGGCAATGTAGTGCCATCGGGCATACCTGCATTTTGTCCTCCATACTCCATATATTTCCTGCCATCCACCGTTTTTATGGAGTAGATATTGGAGTTGACATTGTAATCAACATTATCTTCATCCAACCAAAACCATGAACCAACCGGTCCTTGTGCACTTAGGTTTGAACCTTCATAATCCCAAGCATCCGATAAACTAGGAATAATGCCCTGAATCCATTGACAATTATTACCATTTGGAGGAGGAGGAGCAGATACATAGAATTGTATTTCAAAACAGAATTCTACTTCCTCACCTGGATAAAATGGACCTTCAGGATTTTCATTGGGATAACTTGGTCTTGAAATTTGAATGATGTCAGCAGAATAACAATCAAATGAATTATAAAATGATGATACACACATATCAAAAGCTCCCAAATTCAGCCCATTGGCTGCTTCTACTTTTATCCAGTAAGATGCATTCGCATTGGAGCTAACTTTGAATGTCTTATTACTTATACAAGGGGGTAACAAGGGAACAAGCTCAAGTGAGTTGCAACTATTGCCTTTAAATACAGATACAAGTGATGAAAAAGGCGAATTAATATCAATGACCAAAGATGTAGAATTATCATCGGTGACAACCTTAAACCAAACAGAGGCCCCATTGGGATCACAATCTCCAGCTTCCGATACATTCATATCGTTGCATGAGCTTGTGCACACAAAACCACCATCACTGATAGGACGCAACTCTGACACTATGTCAAAACAAGTTTCTGCTCCTGTGCAGGCCATAGAAGTTTTGTTGTTTAAACCTGCTCTACCGCTTGGCTTACCTCCAATGTCAAATAAAAAATGATTAAAGTCAAACTTATTAACATTGTTGCCCGGCTTGCAATAGGATGAAAAATTACCTGCATGGGCATTAGTCCAGAAGGCAATAAACATGAACATCAAAGGCAGAAAGGTAGATTTTTTCATACTTCAAAAGGTTTTGTTTAAATAAAGATAAACACAAATACCTAAAACTTATCACAAATTGGAGAATATCCCGATAATGGCCCATAGCCGACCTTTTATTGCTTAACCACATGATTAAGGAATAGACGTATTCAGCAGGGCAAAAACGAAATAATAAAAAAGTTGATTTGCAAATTATATTGGAGGTGGGAAGAAAACAGATTGTAACAATGCAACCGGGGCGTTGGTGTAAAAACAAAAAGGCACCATCTCAAAGAAATGATGCCTTTTGGGTTGTGATTCCGCTGGGGCTCGAACCCAGGACCCCTACATTAAAAGTGTAATGCTCTACCAGCTGAGCTACGGAATCTGCTTTTTAAAGCGGTGCAAAGGTAAAAGAAATATCTTAAATACAAAATAAAAATTTGTGATTTTTATTATTCTAAGCCTCCTCGCAAAAAATAATTGCTTATTTTGTCATTATTTAAAATAAAATTTCAAAAACCAGTCTTCGATCCGCATCATAGCCTGACTGTGGTCGTTAAAATAGCTTTCAATGGCCAACTTCAATTCTTTTTGATCTCCATTAATGCTGGCGGCAAACGTGGTCATGTCGTTTTCCTCATGAATTTCTGTAGCAATGCCATTTTGCAAAAACCAGGCTGTTTCCACAAAACCTTTGTTTTTCGGACCAAAGGCCAGCGGCAAACCAAAGGCAGCCGGCTCAAGTGTATTGTGAACAGAACGTTCAAACCCACCACCTATATACACCAGGCTGGCATATGCATACAGATCAAAGAGCATGCCCAGGGTATCAACCACCAATACTTGGTGCTTCCACTCACCTTGCCATTGTGACCATAGATGGTACTGGTGGGACAAAGCAGCCGTCATTTGGGCAACACTGGCTTTATCGATCTTATGTGGCACAACTATATGGAACCAATCTTTTTTTAGTTCCATCAGGTGTTGAATAAATGGGAGGTCTGAAACGTAAACACTGCCATAAACTACAGTTATACGATCTTTTGATTGTAAGTACTCCAGATGTTGAAAGCTTCGTACTTTTTTGAGTCGCTCCAAAACCGAACTCACACGGGTATCGCCGGCTACGGTGGTGTTGGTGAGACCTGCCTGTCTTAGAAGTTGTGAGGTAGTTTCATCTTGTGTAAAAATCATGCTAAACTGTGCGAGGCATTTTCTGAATTCTTGGGACCAGGGTTTAAGTAAATACTGGTTTTCACGCATCTTGACGGAAAGATAAACCACCGGCACTTTGCTCCGGATCAATGACCTAAGGTAGTTCCACCAGAATTCATATTTTACCCCAATAAAAAGCCGGGGAGACAAATGAGCTACAACTAGTTGGGCATTGGTTTGAGTATCCACCGGCAAATAAATAACGACATCGGCGTGGTCTGTGTTTTTGCGTTGCTGGAAACCCGAAGGCGAAAAAAAACTGACCAGGATGTAAACGTTTTCATCTTGTTTTCTGATCATTTTGAGTACCGGCAAGCCCTGCTCAAATTCTCCCAGTGAAGCACAATGCATCCACACCAGTGGTCGACCGCCTGCTTCCTTACGTAAGGTAGAGAGTTGTTTTAGATGGTGTTTTCGGGTGGTATTCCATTCCCGCGTTTCACGATGCCACCAGCCTTTGACCGCGAGTCCGAATGACAAAAGATACATAGCCTGGTTGTAAAGCCACCACATCAGAAATACCGGATGCTAGGTACCGTTGTTTCCTTGTGTAAAGGCAACATCCATACAAGCCTCACTCCGTACAACAGGTCCAAACGGCTTTTATCTGATGCGGGCAGGCCGGTGTCAAAATTAAACTTCCTTACTTGTTTTGTAAAGGCTTCATTGATGTAAAAGCCCAAATGAAAATGCAGTGCTTTTTTTTCAGCATGAAACTGATAGGCCAACTCTTGTCTCAAAGAGAAACCTCTGGTCAGCCTGTCGAGCCCCTTGCTATAAGGTGCCTCAGCAAGCAAAACACTCCTGGAATCATCAATGAAGTGCAATTTATGGTAGAGCATGCCGGCTCCAAGTCCCAATTCCAGACCTGAATGTTTGTCGGCAGGTAAAATGATGGCAGCAGCCTGCACACCTATGTAAGCACCACGCTCCCGGATAAACAGATCCGCTGCAACGCCATTGATGCCCATGACCAGGCCGTTTTCGTTGCGATACGGAGCAAACACATCTTCCTTGATTTTATCGCCAAAAAAATAGCTGAAATCTATGCCATAGCTGTACTTACTTTTGCGCACCCATTCCATGCCGCTGTGAAAGCTTAAACTCTGTCCGAATCGTTGTGCCAGATCACCACCTGGCCACTCTGCACCATAACCAAGATTTAAGGTCCAGATATTGAGCTTGACGGATGCACTGTCTTTTTGTGCAAAAGCCGAATGAAAAAAAATCAGCAAAACCGCCAGGGCGAGGATCTTATACATGTTGCAAAGATAAACATCCATTGGATTAATCTACCTTTCATCGCCGACAATCATGCACAATGTCTTGGCTGGTCCTTTGGTTTTGGGTATCTTTACCCTCCATAATAAAATATATGAAAAGGGTTTTAATCACCGGGGCAGCCGGTTTTATCGGTTCTCACCTGTGCGATAAATTTACCAGAGAAGGATACCATGTGATTGGCATGGACAACCTCATCACGGGCAACATACAAAATATTGAGCACCTATTTCCACTGGCCAATTTTGAGTTTTACCACCATGATGTTTCCAAGTTTGTACACGTGCCGGGAGAGATTCATTATATTTTGCACTTTGCATCTCCGGCCAGTCCTATAGATTACCTTAAAATGCCGATTCAAACTTTGAAGGTAGGCTCTTTGGGTACACACAATTTATTAGGTTTGGCCAGGGTTAAAAAAGCAAGGGTGTTAATTGCATCCACCTCGGAGGTTTATGGTGATCCGCTGGTTCACCCTCAGACAGAAGAATACTGGGGCAATGTCAATCCAATTGGACCACGTGGTGTTTATGATGAGGCCAAGAGGTTTCAGGAAGCCATAACCATGGCATACCACACTTACCATGGACTGGAGACACGCATCGTTCGTATTTTCAATACATATGGTCCAAGGATGAGGGTTGAGGATGGAAGGGTTCTACCTGCCTTTTTTTATCAGGCCATCAAAGGATTGGGCCTTACCGTTTTTGGAGATGGTAGTCAGACGAGGTCATTTTGTTATGTTGATGATCTGGTGGAAGGCATATATCGCCTGTTGTTGAGTGATTATCCGATGCCGGTTAACCTGGGTAATCCGGCAGAAATTACCATCAAGGAATTTGCCGATGAGATCATGGCGCTTGTCAACAATCCAAAGGCATACATTTCATACAACCCGCTTCCGGTGGATGACCCCAAACAAAGACAGCCAGACATCACCAAAGCGAAACAAATTTTGGGTTGGGAACCAAAAGTTGACAGGCACGAAGGCTTGCTTCGCACTTATGAATATTTCAAAAAAGTAGTACAATAATTTATGGTTGAAGTACACTATATCGATGGAGAATACCCACTTGAAAAGGACTTATTTGAAGCGGCAGGTCATTTCAACCGGGGCCAAATTGTAGCCTTTCCAACAGATACCGTTTATGCTTTGGGGTGCTCCCTCTACAACAAAGAAGGCATTGACCGTATTTTGAAAGCTACCGGAAAGGAAGAAAAAAAAACCAGGTTGTCTGTACAGGTCAAAGACATCAAATCGATTGCCGCCTTTGTGCTACCCTACTCTACACAGGTCTTCAGGGCTTTGAAAGAATACAGTCCGGGTCCGGTAACATTTATT
This sequence comes from uncultured Bacteroidota bacterium, assembly GCA_937870795.1. GTDB lineage: Bacteria > Bacteroidota > Bacteroidia > Chitinophagales > Saprospiraceae > JADKBO01. Next base: position 20,358 of record CALMWS010000435.1, read on the forward strand.
CTGAATGCCAATAATCATTTGGCCAAATTTTTCAAATCCACCAAGAGAGAAATCGGCGTGAGAATACCATCCCATGCCGTGGCCGCGGGGCTACTCAAATTCAGCCATGATGCTATCATTTCTACTTCCATTCCACTGCCCCCCGATTTGGATGTACACGAGACGGCAGATTACATATTGGAAAATTACAAACACAAGATCGATGTATTGATCCACAGCCAGGTAGAAGCACCTGTGGAATCCACCATCATAGATTGTACTTCAGAAGACATTGTGGTGGTAAGAGAAGGTAAAACCATTATTCCCTAAGAAAATGAAAATTTATACAAAAACGGGCGACAAAGGAGAGACCTCCTTGTTTGGTGGAAGGAGAATCTCCAAAGACGATTTGCGTATTGAAGCATATGGTACGGTTGATGAACTCAACACCTTTGTTGGGGTTTTGCATGATGCCTGTGACGAGAATGAAATCAAAACCGAATTACAAACCATCCAGAGTCTTCTTTTTAATCTGGGTTCGGTGCTTGCTTCAGACCCCGACCAGGACTTCCAATTGCCGGGCATCCAACCAAAACACATCGAAATTTTGGAAAAATCTATGGATAAAATGGATGAACAGTTGCCGGTGCTTCGCAATTTCATCCTTCCTTCTGGGCACCCCTCAGTATCTGCAGCTCACGTGTGCCGGACCGTTTGCAGGAGGGCTGAACGAAGGATTGTAAGCTTGTCGCATTCGGCCAAAATTGATGAGGTCAACGTGATTTACCTCAATAGGTTGTCCGATTATTTTTTCGTATTGGCTCGTTATTTGGGCCATCTCAACAATGCCGGTGAAATCATCTGGCAGTCACAGGCCTGAGACAGATGCGATTTTTTGGATGTACTTCATACAACGGCACCCATTATCACGGCTGGCAAAAGCAGGAAACAACCGATCAAACCATTCAAGCCCAAATTGAAAATTGTCTTTCAATTTTGCTGCGTTCCGAAATTCAAATTACAGGTTGTGGCCGTACCGATGCCGGCGTTCATGCACGTGGTTATTATTTTCATTTTGATTATAAGTCTACATTTCATTACAAAGATGTAGTGTACCATGCCAATAAAATTTTACCGGCCGATATCGTGCTACACCAAATTCTGCCCATGAATTCAGACCTTCACGCAAGGTTTGACGCAAAAAAACGGTCGTACATTTACAAATTAAAATTGGAGAAAAACCCATTCCTGCCCTTTCATACAGAATGGCCATACGCACTTGATGAAGCAGGTTTTACTACGCTCAATCAATTAGCAGCTGAGGTAGGAAAAGCAGATAATTTCAGCAGGTTTTGCAAGACCGGATCCGACGTAGAGAACCATCATTGCATCATTTATGATAGCTTCTGGACATGGAATCAGGCAAATGGAGAGCTGTGTTACCACATTACGGCCAACCGATTTTTGAGAGGTATGATTCGGTTGTTGACGGGCATGATGCTCAATGTAGTGCGCGGCAAGGTAGGCTTTGAAGAGGCCAAATCTTGTTTACACCAACAAAAAGCTTTAAAGATGGTGTGGAGTGCTCCTGCTGAAGGTCTTACCTTATATGGAGTTGACTACGAAGTACCAGAATTACCTCCTTTTAAGCTTGCTTAATACAATGGGTATTGCTCCATAAACCGGTTGACATCTTTGCGTATGCCACCAATCAGCGTTTCGTTGGTCGAATTGCTCAAAATGGCATCGATCCATTCAACGGTTTTCAAACAATCAGCTTCCTTGAAACCACGGGTAGTTACGGCCGCTACGCCCAACCTTATGCCCGATGTAACAAAGGCAGATCGGGAATCGAAAGGTACCATATTTTTATTGGTGGTAATGTCTGCCCTGATCAATGCATTTTCGGCTTCCCTGCCTGTGAGGTCCGGATGCTTGGATCTGAGGTCAATGAGCATGAGGTGATTGTCTGTTCCACCTGATATTACACCATATCCCAAATCATGCAGCGCTGTTGCCATGACGGCTGCATTGGCTTTGACTTGCTGTATATAAGTTTTATACTCCGGTTGCAAAGCCTCTCCAAATGCCACTGCTTTGGCGGCAATGACATGCTCCAGCGGCCCTCCCTGCATACCGGGAAATACGCCGCTGTTGAGGATGGCTGACATCATGATGACTTCCCCTTTTTTCGTTGTACGACCCCAGGGGTTTTCAAAATCACGGTACATCATTATGATACCTCCTCTGGGTCCGCGCAGTGTTTTGTGTGTAGTACTGGTCACGATATGACAGTGAGGCAAAGGATCATTGAGGGTCCTGGCAGCAATTAATCCTGCAGGGTGGGCAATGTCAGCTAGCAGTATAGCACCAACTTCATCGGCGATGGCGCGGAATCGGGCATAATCCCAGTCTCTGCTATAGGCTGACGCGCCACAAATAATAAGTTTGGGCTTTACTTCTCTTGCCTTGGCTGCCACCTTGTCCATATCAATTCTTCCTGTTTCCTGTTCAACCCCATAAAAATGGGCTTTAAAAAACAAACCTGAAAAGTTGACCGCCGAACCGTGGGACAAATGGCCACCATGAGAAAGATCAAAACCTAAAATATCGTCGCCAGGCTGAAGACAGGCCAAAAAAACTGCCGCATTTGCCTGTGCACCGGAGTGAGGTTGTACATTGGCGTAACTGGCACCAAAAAGAGTGCACAGTCGGTCGATGGCAAGATTTTCTATTTCATCCACCACTTCACAGCCTCCGTAATATCTTTTTCCAGGATATCCCTCTGCATATTTATTGGTAAGACAACTGCCCATTGCCTCTAAGACTGCTTTGCTTGTAAAATTTTCAGATGCTATCAGTTCTATGCCAGAACGCTGCCTCTCTTCTTCTCTGCGAATGAGGTCAAATACTGTTTGATCCATAATTTGGTTTGATCGTGATTAGTTGTGCAAAGGTATAAAAAGCCCAACGATTTACCCATACCTGCTACCATCTTGGGTAAATGAAGTATTGAAGGGCCTTATCTACAAAGAGCGCTTCGGATAAGGCAGTTTGTTGTGAAAATGGCAGTACCTGTCCATCACGCAGCAAAAAACGAATGGCCGACTTGGCTTCAGAATAAGCAGTTATTGTCTCCTGACCATTGATCAGCAGGTATCCTTTTTCTTCCCCGGTTAAAGCCATCTTTTCCACTTCTTTTTGTGCTTTTCGATAAGGCTCACTGGCCAAAACCTCAGGGCCACCAATGATAATTCTGGAAAGCTGCCGGTTGACAAGGCCTTTGCACAAATAAGCCAGTACCCGATCTTTGTGATTTACGTTTCGTTTGAGCAGGTCCCATACATCAATGTCGTCGAGGCTTGAAAAAAGCTCCATAATATCGAACTCTGTAATGCTACCAGCACCCGAAGTGAGCAGGGTTTCTAGGGACATGTTCATTTCAACCTTTTCGCCTGCTGCCAGTAGCATTTTTACCCGATCCACGGCTTTTTTAAGCATCTTTTCAGCTACCAGACTAGTTTTGTGCAGGTATACCTGGGCATACATCAGATAACGGGAAACCAAAAATTTTTCAATTGAATGCAGGCCTTTTTCTTCAATCAGCAATTCATTGTCTTTGACCTCCAACATCTTAATGATGCGATCGTAACCCACCACGCCCTCGGCAACACCTGTATAATAACTGTCTCTGCTCAGGTAGTCCAATCTGTCTACATCCAGTTGCGATGCTATGAGACTACTCAGAAATTTTTTCTCGTACCTTCCTTCAAAAATCTGGATGGCCATGGTACCTATGCTACCATAATCACTTTCTACTCTTTTTAGAAAAGCCAGGGTAAGTGCTTCATGGTGTTTTCCTACCAAACTTCCTTCCAAAGCATGTGAAAAGGGACCATGACCTATGTCGTGGTACAAAATGGCCATAGCAGCCGCTTGTCGTTCTTCATCGGTAATTACTACCCCTTTTGATTCCAGCGTATCCAGCCCCCTGTATAACAAATGGGTTGCCCCCAGTGCGTGCTGAAACCTGGGGTGAGTAGCTCCCGCATATACATAATCACTTAGTCCCATTTGGCGAATCCTCCGCAAGCGCTGGAAGTACGGTTGATCAATGAGCTCATAAACTACTTCATCCCTGAAGTCCACCAGCCCGTATATCGGATCGTTGAATAATTTCTTTTTACCCATATTGAATTTAGGTGCGTAGGGGTACAGGCTGCAAATTAGGCAATATTTCAGCAAGCTGGCCAATTTGAGATGTGATTTCTTTGCTATTGGTTAAGATCGCAACTGCACCTGCATTTGGGTAAACCGGCCTTTGAGTTGATGAGATAATGATAGACGAAATGCTTAATTAACACTTTATTATAACTTTACCTGTACTTATTTGTTTTTATATGCGTTCTTTACTCTAAATATCATCCCATTATGGCTGATCCTATTAAAATTTTATGGGCAGATGACGAAATCGAACTGCTGAAACCACAACTATTTTTCCTTGAAAAAAAAGGTTATGACGTCATTACCGTATCCAATGGTTATGATGCTTTGGAAACAATGACCACCGACAAAGGTATTGATGTTGTTTTTTTGGATGAAACCATGCCCGGATTATCAGGCCTTGAAACCCTTGCCAGAATCAAAACCGTACAGCCCGGCATACCGGTAGTGATGATTACCAAAAATGAGGCTGAAAACCTGATGGAAGAAGCCATTGGCAGCCAGATCGATGATTACCTTATCAAACCGGTAAACCCCAATCAAATCCTGCTGACGTTAAAGAAGTTGATCGACAATAAAAGGTTAATTTCAGAGAAGACCGCAACCGATTATCAGCAGGAATTCAGATCCATACTGATGGAAATCAACAGCAACCCGGGCGAAATAGAATGGGTAGAGATTTATAAAAAAATCATTGCCTGGGAAATCCGAATCGACGATAACAATCTTCAGGAAATGAAGGAAATTCTGGATATGCAGAAAAAAGAAGCGAACAAGGAATTTTCGAAATTTATCATGAACAATTACGTCAATTGGGTCAAACAAAACAAGGGTCCATTGCGCAGTCCGGACATCATGAAACATTTCGTATTTCCGGCATTGAACGAAGATAAACCCGTAGTATTTCTCCTGCTTGACAATCTTCGTTTTGATCAATGGAAGGTCATAGAACCCATTATCACAGAACTCTATCGGGTAGAGTCAGAAGATTATTTTTTCAGCATCCTGCCCACCAGCACTCAATACAGCAGGAATGCCATATTTGCAGGACTAATGCCCCGGGACATAGAAAAAAAATATCCGGATTGGTGGCTTAATGACAATGAAGAAGGGGGTAAAAATTTGAAAGAAGACGAATTGTTGGCAGAACAGGTCAAGCGATGGGTGCGCAAGGAAATGAAGGTAGACTATACCAAAGTGACCAATACCACCAACTCCAAAAACCTGACAGACAATGTGCTCAACTACACCCAAAATCATTTGACAGCCATCGTTTACAATTTTATTGATGCTTTGTCCCATTCCAGGACCGAGATGGAAGTAATCAAAGAGTTGGCGTCAGATGAAAAAGCATATCGGTCATTGACAAAATCGTGGTTTTTGAATTCCCAGCTTTGGGCTGCATTGCAAAAACTGGCGGAAAAAGATATCGTTTTGTTTATCACTACAGACCATGGTACCATACGGGTCAACAATCCTGTAAAAGTAGTAGGAGACAAAGATACTACCACTAATCTTAGGTACAAGGTGGGTAAAAATCTAAATTACGACCGCAAAGAAGTTCTGGAAATCAAGGATCCGCACGAGGTGGGTTTGCCCAAACCCAATGTAAGTTCAACTTTTATTTTTTGCAGGGAAAACAATTTCTTTCTTTACCCCAACAACTACAATTATTTCCACAATTTTTACAAAGACACCTTTCAACATGGAGGCATATCTATGGAAGAAATCATCTGTCCCTTTGTAAAACTGTATCCTAAAAACAGGAAGTCGTAACCTATTTTTTAACAACCTGTGGATTGCCAATGAAACTGATGCGCCTGCCGAAACGGGTGGCTTCTTTCATCACCATGGTATTCCATTTCCAGATACCCAAGTCCATTGTTTTAATTTCCAACACATCGTCTTTGTGGTATCGGTAGGTCTTAAAATAATTGGTCACGTAGTAGTAGTTTTCATCAGCCTCTACCCTTTTGAGGTCAATGATGGTAAACCACATCAAACCCACAAACAATACATAACAAGAACTAAGAATGAGTCGTGAAATGGGGGCTGTAAGCATTGGTAAATCCCCTTCATCGGATAAAAAAGAGGCCATGACCAACATACCAAAAAAGGTCACATAAAATACTGGTAAAAATATTTTCCAGAAGAGGGTATGGTTAGACGAAAGTCTGTACATGGTTATTGTGGGTTTTGATCGGCAGGCTCTGGGAGGGCTTCACCTTCTTCCAAAGCCAACGCGTCTTTGCGTTCTACTGATTTGACCACCATGATGCTCACCTCATACAACAAGAGTACGGGCATGCTGATGAGTATCTGAGATACCACATCGGGTGGTGTAACGATGGCTGCAACTATAAAAATAATTACGATGGCATGTCTGCGATACGTTTTGAGGAAGGCAGAACTGATGATACCAATTTTACCTAAAAAGAAAGCCCCCAGAGGTAGTTCAAAAATTAAACCCGTGGGAATGGTAAACATGGTCATATAATTGACGTAAGATGATAGCGTGGGCGCATTGACGGTGGCTGTACCTACCGAATAATTACCAAGCCAGGTAATGGCAAAAGGGGCTATGACAAAATAACCAAACATCACACCTGAAATGAAAAGAAAACTGCACACAAAGACGATGCCACGGGTAACCTTTCTTTCATTGTCGTACAAACCTGGTTTTACAAATTTCCAGATTTCCCAAATAACCAGAGGAAATGACATGATTAATCCTAGCCAGAATGCCACTGTAAAATGTACGAAAAATTGCTCTCCAAACTCACGGGTTGTAAGGGTAATCTGGGGAGGTGTGAGGCAGGCAGCTTCACCCAGACTGCACAAAAAGCGATAAGTAATAAAATCTTGCCGAAGTGGGCCAAAGATGAGGGTATTAAAAGTAAAATCCTTGGCTGAAAAGACAATGATGCCACATATCAGGATCGAAAGTGCAGCCCTGAGTATGTGCCAACGAAGGGCTTCCAAATGGTCGAGAAAACCCATTTCAGCCTCACCTTGTTTTGCTTTTTTACTAAAAAGTGCCAATTTTCGTTTTTATAAGTTTGCAAAGATACTTATATGAAAGCACATGTTGCAAGTTACTTAGACCCATTGAAGCAATTCATCGTCAAAATAACCTATTCAGTACGCACAATACCTCATAAATCGGAATAATTCAAAAGATTAAGACAATTTTTTATCTCAATCGTTTAGCAATAAACACATGTTTTTTTTTGAAAGGGGTTTTTAATTCTTTATCATTGTAAAATCAAACATTTGAAGTTGTTCAATTTAAAATATAAAGTTTTATTCTTCTTTATTTTTTCCTTACTTTCTTCCGTCCAAGGCCAAATCAACGGACTTGAATTATTGCAGGGTAAAGAAAGTCAAAAACTGGAATTTACCTTTACCCGTGGCTTTATTGTGCTTGAGGTGAGATATGCAGGGTTTTTTCCACTGAAGTTTGTTTTTGATACGGGTGCACAAAACACCATTTTTTTTGACCGTTTTACAGCAGAACTGGCGCCAATCAGTTATGATCGTGTTATCCACGTGGTCGGCTCAGATCTTTCCAGCAGTGTAGCGGCACGCATTGCCCGAAACATGCCGATCAAACCCGGGCACCTGGCAGAAGTAAAAAGAGATGTCATCGTTCTTGAGGAAGATTTTATCCACATGGATGAAATAATTGGAGAGCCTGTCCACGGTATTTTGGGCGCCGATTTCTTTAAGGGACTTATTGTTGAAATTAATTATAAAAAACAATACCTCCGCCTTTTCGATCCCAAACATTTTAAAGAAGAAAAACTTAACACCTACACCCCTCTGGAAGTGGATTTTGCAGACAGCAAACCGTACATCGTAGGGCAGGTTACTATGCCCGGAGGACAAAAATCAAGGGTAAAGATGTTGATGGATACAGGTGCTTCCATCTCAATGCTTATCCACAATGATACAGATGCCAGCCTAATACTGCCACCCAATGTCATCCGGGGAAATTTGGGCAAAGGCATTTCCGGCAATCTTTCAGGCTATGTGGGTCGCATCCGGCAACTCACCTTTTCTGGTTTTTCATTCGAACAGATGGTATCCTATTTTCAGGAATACAATGCCGATCTTTTTCACGATACTACCACCGTTAAAAGAAACGGCATTATTGGAAATTTTATCCTGGATCGATTCAATGTGATCATCGATTATCTTAATGAAAAAGTATATGTTAAGCCGGAAAAAAAATACAACCGACATTTTGCCTTTGACAGAAGTGGCATTGTAGTATTTGCTCATGGCAAGGATCTTAAACAATTTGTTGTCAGTGATGTCATTGAATCTTCTCCCGCTTATGAGGCTGGCGTGCGTGCCAACGACATCATCACTAAAGTTTGCTTTTCTTCATCTCAAAACCTGAGCCTTGATCGGCTTAACCATATATTTTCCGGTAAAGTTGGCAAGAAGATCAAAATTAAAGTTATGCGAGAAGGAAAGACGCTGCAATTTACTTTCAGGCTTCGCGAATTGTTGTGAACGTGACCAAATGCATTGTATTTCCTACCTTTGCAAAAAAAAAGAAACATGCTCAACCTTTTTTCTCAGCCCAATTTTTTTCTCATTGCAGGTCCATGTGTAGTAGAAGGAGAAGCCGTTGTTTTTGAGATTGGTCGTCAGGTCAAGGCCATTTGTGACGAGTTGCAAATTCCTTATGTATTTAAAGCATCCTATCGCAAGGCAAATCGGTCGAGCATTAAATCATTTACGGGCATAGGAGATCAAAATGCTTTGCAATTGATACAGGCCGTAGGCAAAGAACTAGGTGTGCCTGTTACTACAGACATTCATACCGATGAAGAAGCAGCCCTGGCGGCAAAATACGTAGACATTTTGCAAATCCCTGCTTTTCTGTGCAGGCAAAGTTCTCTATTGGAAGCAGCCGCGCATACTGGCAAATATGTTAATATTAAAAAAGGGCAGTTTATGAGTCCTGAAGCCATGCAGTTTGCAGTACAAAAAGTGAAGGAAGCCGGCAATGACCGGGTAATGTTAACCGATCGTGGAACCACTTTTGGATACCAGGATCTGGTGGTTGATTACAGGGGCTTACCTACCATGCAGGGTTTTGGGGTACCGGTCATCATGGACTGTACACATTCACTGCAACAACCCAATCAAACCTCGGGTGTAACAGGCGGCAGACCCGATCTCATTCCAACCATTGCCAAAGCGGCAGTAGCCGTGGGAGTGGACGGTCTCTTTATTGAAACACACCCAAGGCCTTCAGAGGCAAAATCTGATGGTGCCAATATGTTGCCTATCGAACAGCTGCGCCCCTTATTAGAACAATTGGTAAAAATAAGGGCGGCCATTCGTCCCTGATTATGGTTAAAGAAGTTGAAATAAAGGTACTGCCCGCTCATATACAAGATGCAGAAGCCATTCGAATAGCCAGCTTACAAAAAGCAGGCCTGCCTCAAAAAGGTAATTGGGTTGTAACCCTACTCAAACGATCCATCGATGCCAGAAGTCGGCAACCCATTTATTTGCTAAGAGTTCGTATTACTGACCCTCTGCACGCTTCCGACTTTGATCCACCTGCCATTACTTTTTACCATGTCAAAGAAAGACCTAAGGTAGTTATCATTGGAGCTGGTCCTGCTGGCTACTTTGCGGCATTGCAGTGTCTTGAACTCAACCTATGCCCCATTGTAGTTGACAGGGGCAAAGATGTACAAGGGAGGAGACGTGATTTGAGAGCCATCCAGCAACTGGGTGAGGTCAACCCACATTCCAATTACTGTTTTGGAGAGGGAGGTGCCGGTACCTACAGCGATGGTAAGCTTTACACCCGGTCGCACAAAAGAGGTGACATAGAAAAAGTTCTCCGATTGCTGGTAAATCATGGTGCCACAACCGATATTCTTTTTGATGCCCATCCACACATTGGATCCAACAAATTGCCACAGATTGTAGCTGCCATCCGCAAAACAATAGAAGATCATGGAGGTGAAGTCCACTTTGACACATGGATTACTGAATTGGAGATCAAAGATAAAACCTTAAGATCGGTGCGCAGTCATGATGGTAGAGAATTTATGGGTGAAGCCTTCATCTTAGCCACTGGCCATTCAGCGAGAGACATATACCATTTGCTATACGCAAATAACATCGCCATTGAAGCCAAGCCATTTGCCCTTGGGGTTAGGATTGAACACCCTCAGCGATTTATTGACAAAGTACAATACAAACAGGATCCGAGAGAGGAAAATCTGCCGGCGGCCAGTTATAAAACCGTTTGTCAGATTGATCAGACCGGGGTGTTTTCTTTTTGTATGTGCCCGGGTGGTCTGGTAGTACCTGCGTCTACTGCACCCGGAGAAATTGTAGTCAATGGTATGAGCCTATCAAGAAGAGACAGTCCCTTTGCCAATAGTGGTTTTGTTACCTCTATTGAATTAGATGAACTTAATAAACACGGATATAAAGACACCTTTGCCAGTATGGATTTCCAAGCCGGTGTTGAGCAAAAAATGTTTCAGCTGGGTGATGGATCCCAAAAAGCCCCCGCCCAGAGAGTGGATGATTTTGTAAAAGGAAGAATCTCTTCTGATTTGTTTGAGACCTCATACATCCCGGGACTCTTCAGTGCCCCACTTCACGAACAGCTACCCCACTTCGTTGCCCACAGATTGCGTCTGGCCATAGCACAAATTGATAAATCCATGAAAGGCTTTCTCAGCCATGAAGCCAATGTAATTGCCACCGAGAGTCGTACCTCGTCTCCCATCAAAATACCAAGAGATCCCGTTACCCGCATGCATCCGCAAATCAAGGGGTTGTATCCCTGTGGTGAAGGAGCAGGTTATGCAGGCGGGATACTGAGTGCTGCTATGGATGGGCAGAATGTGGCGGTAAGTGTTGGGGAGATGATAGGGGCTAGGGGCTAGGGGCTAGGGGCTAGGGGCTATGTTGTCTCATAAAATAGCTTGACAGAGTTCTACCCTAAACCCTAAAACATGTGG
>CALMWS010000436.1 GCA_937870795.1 uncultured Bacteroidota bacterium
ATCTTTTTGAGGTTTTCTTCCTTCACCCAGGTTGCTTTGCCTTTGGCGTAGTAATTGTCTGACAGGTACACAAAAATTTTGTCCATGCCAATGATCTTACTATTGGCATACTCGTTGAGGAAGTGCGACAGGTAGTATTTCTGGGCTTCCGGGTTCTTTTCGAGTTTGTCCAGTATTTCCCTCACAGAGATGATGATGCTGTCCGGATTTTGGACGGTAAGTTTTTTGACGTAGTAGTCGAGTTTTTGGTGGATGTATGGCGTATGTATCAGGGCCGGAAACTCCCAGTCCATGTAATCCCAGTAGTGTTGTTTGTAATATCGGTAACGTTTGAGTTGGGTTTCTTCTTCAGGTCCATCAAATTCGGGAATGGTCACTTCAAAATTAGAATAAATAAGGTTGGCTGTATAAGTGCCCTTGTTGTCTTTTACAAATTTCTCCTGGTAGGCCTTTACTTCTGCATCGATCTTATCGAGTTTGGCTTTAAGGCTTGGGTCGTCTTTTTCCTTTTCCTTGAGTTTGGTAAGCGAATCCCTGAGCGGAGAAGCCTCTTCTCTCTTTTGTTTGATGTAGTCCATGTAGTCATAAAACCGCTTGTTTTCGGGTGAGTTTTTGAAAGTTAGTTTGGCGGTATCTGATTTTTTGAATTTTACATCAAATTTGTTGTCATTGCCGGAAACAATGAACTGCACAAAGGTATTGTCGGGTTTGAGCAGGGCAATGTACATGCCATCGTTGAGGGTGTCTTTCCCTTTGAAAGTAAATTCTCCCGGCTTGGTGGCATAAACGGTGTCCTTAACGAGTTGTTTTTCTCCATAATAATAACCGATGATTAAGGTATCATTGGTGTAATCATCAATTTTGAAATTGATATGGTATTGGCCGGTGAGCGCAGGCACAAAAAACACCATACTTACAAGAGCAGCTATTAAGTTGTTTTTCACTTTCATAAATTTTCCTGAAACTAGACTCTAAATTAGACAAAAAAGTTTCCATGGTTTCCCATGTATAATTTTTTTTAATAATATTTTAACAGTTGGTTATTTTTTACCTGCGAGCAGATAAAGCACCGCCATGCGAATGGCCACACCATTTTCAACCTGATCCAGGATGATGGAGTGTTCTGAATCCGCCACATCGCTGCTGATCTCCACTCCCCGGTTGATGGGCCCCGGGTGCATGATCACAATGGGTCTGCCAACCTTGTCGAGCAAGGCCTTGTTTACCCCGTAATAAAGGGCATATTCACGCAGCGACGGAATGTATTTAATATCCTGACGTTCCAGCTGGATCCTCAATATATTGGCCACATCACACCATTGCAGGGCTTCCAGTATGTTGTACATGACTTTTACACCCAGGGTGCCAAGGTATTTGGGTATAAGGGTTGGTGGACCACATACTGCTACATTGGCGCCCAGCTTGCGAAGACACAAGATGTTGCTCAAAGCAACGCGACTGTGCAGGATGTCTCCTACGATGAGGATGTTTTTACCTTCAAGTGGCCCTATCACCTCGGTCATCGAAAAGGCATCGAGCAGCGCCTGGGTGGGGTGCTCATGGGTACCATCGCCGGCATTGATGATGTTGGCATCGATGTGGTTGGAAAGAAAGACATGGGCTCCGGGAGCCGGGTGACGCATTACCACCATATCTACCTTCATGGCCAGGATGTTGTTGACCGTATCCAGCAGGGTTTCTCCCTTGGATACCGATGAAGCAGAAGCTGTAAAATTGAGCACATCGGCTGATAGCCTGCGCTCTGCCAGTTCAAAAGAAATGCGGGTACGGGTAGAATTTTCAAAAAAGAGGTTGACCACCGTAACATCCCTCAATGAAGGTACTTTTTTGATAGGACGGTTGATGACTTCCTTAAAATCCGCGGCTGCTTTGAAAATAGTGAGAATGTCGTCGCGGCTGATCTGTTTGATGCCCAGCAGGTGTTTGGTACTTAACTGCGAGGTTGACGTCATGGAGTCTCGTTTTTATCTGACAACAAAAGAATTTGGCTCTGTCCGTGGATGTGTTCCCACTCCACCCTGACATAACTTTCATCCATGGTATCTACAATAATACCCGAATAATCTGCTTTAATAGGAAAATGTCTGTTGAACCGACGATCCACCAGACAAAGGTATTCTATCTTAGATGCACGCCCAAAGTCCTGGATGGCCGACATGGCTGCGTGCACCGTCCTGCCCGAGTACAATACATCATCCACCAGCACTACTTTTTTGTCCTCTACAATAAAATCAATAAGGGTGGAAGATGCCTTCAATGGCTTTTCTCTGTGCCTGTAATCATCTCGGTAAAAGGTAATGTCCAGTTTTCCATACTGGGGCACCATCTTTTTATTGAGTTTTTTCAACCTTTCCATCAGAAAATCGGAGAGGATGGCTCCTCTGTCCTGGATACCAATCAGACAGGTATCCTCAAAGTTGCCATGATTTTCGATCAACTCGTAGCAAAGCCTGTCGACTGTGAGTAAAAACCGCTGTTTATTGATGATGAGCCTTGAAACATCCATATCGCGTACAAAGATAGCAAAAATCGAAAGGACTTTGTGAGTTAAGGGGGGAAATATTACGGAAGAGGGGAATATGTTTATATGGTGAGATTTGCATGGCAAATCTCTATGTTCATATGTTCAAATCGCTGAAGAGTGGCCTTAAATACCAGTCAATACTTGGATAGGTTCATGTGATGAGATTTCTGGGCAAGTCTCTATGTTCATATTTTCATATCTTTTGGTAATTGGACATCCCTTACCAAAGAAATTAAGTACAGCGGTAAAAACTTCATTTTCAGGCAATAACCCAAGATATGAACATAGTGTTGAGCGCAGCGAAACACACCATTTGAACATGTGAACATTTCAATGACCAATCCCATCACAAAGAAAATAACACATGTGGTAATAACCTCATTTTCAGGCACCAACCCAGGATATGAACATAGTGTTGAGCGCAGCGAAACACACCATTTGAACATGTGAACATATAAATGACCAATCCCATCACAAAGAAAATAACACATGTGGTAATAACCTCATTTTCAGGCACCAACCCAGGATATGAACATAGTGTTGAGCGCAGCGAAACACACCATTTGAACATTTGAACATTTGAACATTTCAATGACCAATCCCATCACAAAGAAAATAACACATGCGGTAATAACCTCATTTTCAGGCACCAACCCAGGATATGAATATATGAACATATGAAAATGTGAAAATATTTTTCCAAATTATCCAAAATACCGTAATTTTGCATCGCTTTATCACGGTGGCTATAGCTCAGCTGGTTAGAGTAGTGGTTTGTGGTACCATTGGTCGTGGGTTCGAATCCCATTAGCCACCCAAAAGGGGAGATTCCAAAAATCTCTCCTTTTTTTTTGACCTCTACAAAATCATAAAGCATTGATTTTCAGTATTATTTTGAAATTGTTACAAATTTGTAAAGTTGCAACCGATTTTCACGATCTTGGCAAAATCAAAAAAGTGTGTTGTAAGCACAAAAAAAAGAGTGCCCAAGTGGACACTATGTCATATATTTACTGGATGAGATCCGGTGGAAAATGCTCAATTGAATATTGATTGATTGCGCGAATCAAAGAGTTCTATGATATAAAAAAATTGCAAATCGAAACAAAAAATGCAAAAATAACGTTCTACTCTTACCAAATAATAAGTAAAAATGGATAAAAAGTCAAAATATAGAACAAATGTATTATTTCAAAGAACTTCTTTCTTGAAAGGAATGGGAAGTGTTTTGAATATATCAGGAAATTATTATCAATTTGATTACTCAGATAGTTCCTTAATTGCAGATTCTAAAGCAATTAAGTCTGATTGGGGTGTAATTGGTCAAGATATCAAGAATGCGGCTGAACAACTTATAGAAACGAACACTAAGTAATGTCAAACAAAAAACCAATAAAAGAGCTAGAAAAATTGGAATTGCCATCCGATTTGGAATTGCCTAAGGATATAGAGATAATACTGAATGACCCTTCTATACCAAAGGATAAAAGGGAAAAAATACTAAAAACTATAACCACGATTGCTATAAGAGAATCATTTAGTGGCCCATTGCCTCCTCCAAAATTATTAGCTGAATACAACACAGTGGTTGAAAATGGAGCCGAAAGAATTATGAAAATGGCCGAAAATCAATCAAACCATAGAATTAATCTAGAAGACCATGCCATTAAAGAAGAATTAAGACAAAGCAGATACGGTCAATATTTTGGATTTGCTCTTGGAATATTGGGAATGGGTATTGCTGCATGGTTGGCAGCGACTGGACATGATACCGTTGCAGGAATTTTCGGAACAACTACTGTCGTTGGTCTTGTTACCGTATTCGTGATTGGCAAAAAATCTAAATAATACATCATAGAACAATGTACAGGACAAACAGACTCCCTATCGGTCGTCCGTCGCCTGTACTAGATGTTATGCAGCACTTAATACAATGACCGATTACATCTCCAGCAAAGATTTTTACCGAGCATTTTTGCTGGCATTTCGCACTTACATTTCAAAACTGGCCCATATCCAATAATTGCTTTATCCCTGTTTTGATTTTCGGGAGAATTAAAATCATTGGATGCTAACAAGCGGTTTGCGTCATTGCCGTTTTCGATAATGAAAATTCATAAAGTTACAAGGTTAGACAGCTGCCAAAAGCAGCATTAAATGGGTTCGAAATTCGGACGATTCTCCACCCAAAAGGGGAGATTTCTTTGAAATTTTCCCTTTTTTTATTTTACACTGTCAGCTGCGTCTGAGAGACTATCAGATGATCTTTGCCTGAATCTACTCCCCTTGGTGTAATGTCTTGGTCTCAACAACAAAATTGATGAAATAAGCCCATTTTAAAGCCAAATTGATCTTATTTTATAATTTTTATCATTTTTAAGATCATTATATTGATCTTATTTTCTATTTTTGTGGTAATTAAGATGCATACACCATGCCTTTACAGCCATTTTCGGAAGATCAGATTCTCGACAGACTGCGGTTTGAAAATCCGTGGTGGGTAACGGGGGCGGTAGAAAGTTTCTATACTTCGATGCGAAGGCGGGTATATTTTGAGCTTTTTAAACCGGTTGTTACAGAGCTGGACATTCGCCGGGCGGTGGTTTTGATGGGGCCACGCAGGGTAGGTAAAACGGTAATGCTGTACCATACCATCGATCATTTGTTGGCGCATGGACACAATCCTTTGAAAATTGCTTTTGTTTCGGTAGAAACGCCAATATACAACAACATGGGGTTGGAACATCTGTTTGCGCTCTGTAGAAAGGCAAGCGGACAACAAGACACCAATGGCTGGTTTGTTTTTTTTGATGAAATTCAATACCTCAAAGATTGGGAGGTACATTTAAAATCCCTGGTGGATAGTTACCCAAATACCCGATTTATTGTGTCTGGTTCTGCAGCAGGGGCCCTCAAATACAAGAGCAATGAGAGTGGCGCCGGGAGGTTTACTGATTTTATGCTGCCGCCACTTACTTTTCATGAATACATCCACCTCAAACATTTGGAGGGTTTGATCACAGAAAGTGAGTTATCCTGGAGTGGCAGTCTGCAAAAAATTTACAGCACACACAACATCCACGAACTCAATCAACATTTTATCAACTACATCAACTACGGAGGCTACCCCGAAGTCATTTTTTCTGAAAAGATCCAAAACAATCCGGGCAGGTACATCAGAAGTGACATTGTGGACAAAGTGCTGCTGCGCGATCTGCCGGGATTATACGGTGTGCGGGATGTGCAGGAATTAAATTCACTGTTTACAGCTATCGCTTACAACAGTGGTGGAGAGATCAGTCTGGAAGAATTGAGCAAAAATGCAGGCATTCAAAAAAACACCATCAAACGATACCTTGAATACCTCGAAGCCGCCTTTTTGATCAAAATCGTCCATAAAATTTCAAATAAGCCCAAACACTTTCAAAGGGCAACGCAGTTTAAAATTTACCTCACCAATCCTTCGCTGAGGTCAGCCCTCTTTTCTCCCCTCCATGTCACAGATGCGGCAATGGGCAACATGGTGGAAACTGCCATCTTTTCCCAATGGATGCACCGCCCCAGGTTTACTCCCTACTACGCGCGATGGGCCAAAGGGGAGGTGGACATGGTTAAACTTTCGGATGTCAATTTTTCAGTAGATTGGGCACTCGAAGTCAAGTGGAGCAATCACTTTTATGAAAAACCCGGCGACCTCAAAGCCCTGCTGTCTTTTATGAGAGACAATGAACTCAAAACTGCACTCATAACCACGATCGATAAATCAGGTAGTAAAATCATTGATGACATCACATTGGTCTTTATACCTGCTGCCGTATATGCGTATACGGTGGGGAGGAATACGATTTTACATTTATGGGAGGAGGGAAATTAATGTTCTCTTTACTTTAATAAAAGTAATTTTAATAAATCAGCGAAGTTTTTATTAGAATAATATTATTTTTGAATAGTATTCAAAACTTAACGGACTTATTATGTCAGCTAAGGGTGTACATAATATAAAGGATGCAGAGAGGCGGACGTGAGTGATTTAAATAGTTATTTAAAAATAGTAGAAAATGCATGAAAAAGCGGAAAAAATAAAACCGTTTATAAAAAAAGCCAGCTGGTTGGATGGTTTTACTTGGGGTGAGTTTTTAGGAGTAGTTATTTTACTCGCGCTGGTGTTTATTGGCCCAATATTATTAACGCTTAGATGCTCACAACAATTCGCATTTGACCAATCAAGCGCCTATGTGGGAGACACAATTGGAGGCCTGACCGCTCCATTTCTTAATTTATTGGCTGCATTTCTGGTATATAAGGCATTTCGGGCGCAGATTAAAGCAAATAAGAAAATAAATAAACAAATCAAGATTAGTAAAAAAGATAGTAAAGCAGCTATTTATCAAAATAATTACGAAGTTTTTCTGATTTACGTTAACACATTAAACTCATATATTGAAAACAATTTCAATTCAATTTTTTACGAGAAAAGTCAAATTAAAAAGATATCTTGGTCAAATGCATTTCATAATGCATTAATTGACTTAATTATGGCAGAAAAACATTACAAAGCTTCCGATTTCGTTAGATCAAATATGCCAGCCATTATAAATTTTGTTAAAAAATACATAACAGTATATAACGAAGTAAATGAACTTAAAATCTCCACACAAAGTAAAATGGTATTATATAATTTGATTGAACTGAATATTTTAAATCTATTTATGCCAATTTGTGAGCCAATAAAATCAAATTTGGTCAATATTCGAATAGGTTATAAAGAAGAAAAAGAGGTAGAATATAAACAAATTCATGATTTTATCGAAATCTGGAATCAATTAGTTGACAAACTTAACAACAAAAGGCAAAATAATTTTGATGGATTAAAGAAAATAATAATTAACACGTTTGACAAATAATTATTAATAGCAAAAACAAAATATCTTATCCATATATTCATCAGCATTCCTACAACAACACCTCATTATACGCCTCCACCTTCGGCGGCAAATTACTCTCTCCCAGCATTTCCAAAATGTCGATTTCTATGTTTCTGCAGATGGCAGACATGGGTGTGTCGCTGGTGCCATTGTCAAAGGGGTTTTCGCTGGATTCACCTATTTGTTCCATGGTCATAAAGACCCAGGAGATCAGTACGGAAAAGGGCATGACGAGCCAGACGCCGTAGGTGCTAAACTTGCTCATCTCTGATACGAGGGCAAAGGGCAGGAGTACGATGAACAATTTAACAAAGAGGCGACTAAAGAGGCTGTACTGTCTGAAGAGTGGCGTGGTTTTGATTCTTTCGCAGCCGCCTTGCAGGTTGTACAGCTCTCCGAGCAGCTTGCTCAGGTCGCTGTGTTCGTATTCGTCCAGTACCTTGTCGCGTTTGAGCTGGGTGAGCACCTCAAACTGGTAGCGCAGTGCACAGTTGGCTATGTTGCCCTTGTGTTTGACTTTTTCGTAGACGTCCATCTTATCGAGGCTTTGAAACAATTCTACAATGGCGTGGTCAAACTGTTTCACCTCATCGGCTTCAGATACCACCTGGCGGTGGTAGTCTTCGTTGTTGGTAGCCCAGGGTATGGTCTTGCGCAGCTGCATCCGCACAATGTTGAGGTAGGCAATGTGGCGGGTAAGGAAGTCTTTTTGGATGTCTTTGTCTTTGACCAGTGATATAAAGGAGGCTGCCAGGGTGCGGCTCACATTGGTAAAACCTCCCCACAGTCGGCGTGCTTCCCAGAGACGGTCATAGGCCTGGTTGTTTTTGAAACCCACATAAAAGGCCACAGCCGTACCGATGGTAGCCACCGGCAAAAAGGGAATGCCTATAAAATGTAAGCCGACATAGTGGTACAACAAGACCACTACCAGGCTTAGGGCGGCAGTAAAAAGGATGTTTTTTCTTCCAAAAAACCAGACAAAGGGTAGCTCAATTTTTTTGCCTATGAACATATAGTCGAATTTTGCAGCAAGATAACAATTGTATACCTTCCCCGGTAGATCATTTCAAATCATAATAACATCTCAATTCTTTATTCAATAAACTTGCTTTTCTAGGGGTAGCTTAGGCAAAACAAGGGTTGAAGAAATTGATATAAAATTTGGCAATATCAAAATGCCTGGTGTTTCAAAGCAGTTTCATTTTAATAATAAATAAAAAACAAAATATTATTTTGACGTTAAATTATTTTGATTTAAAAAAGCAATTTCCTTTGTATCTTTGATAAAATTACGTTTCCTGACTGCTGGCGCCTGAGCGATGACCCTCCTTCGGTTCTTTCCATGGATTCAGAAAGCGGTAAATACTTTATTATTTAAAACCAACAATTTGAAACTATGATCATTTTTGGAACCAGAGGTGTCAAGTCTACCCTCAAAGCCGGTAAATTTTTGTGTCCGCAGTGTGCTGTGGAAAAGCCGTACAAACACATCAAAGTAACCAAGTTTTTTACCTTATATTTTATTCCCCTTATCCCACTGGGCAGCGCTGGTGAGTATGTAGAATGCCAGACGTGCAAAGGTACCTTTGTGCCGCGGGTCCTGGATTACAAGCCCGATACTTCAAAAGAAGATTTCCAGGCGGTGTATGAGGAAGCCATGAAATATTGTATGGTTTCTATGATGCTGGCCGATGGTGAAATCGATGAAAATGAAATGCTTTCGGTCCAAAAAATTGTAAACAAATTCAGTCACCACGATGTCACCATAGATGAGCTGGTAGCATTCACAGAAACCGTCAAACAAAAGAAGGAGCCGATCGTAAACTACCTTTCAAAGGTAACTCCTTCGCTCAATGAACACGGCAAAGAAATCATCATCAAGTGCGGCTTGCTGGTAGCTACCGCAGATGGCAAAATCGACCCTTCAGAAATGAAACTCATTCAGGAAATGGCAGAGGTCCTGGAGATGTCGCCCAGCCACGTTAAAGGCATTCTGCATGAGATGACAGAGCCCTCGCATAGTTTTTCAGAAAACTAAAACTACGGTACGACCAATTTTTCTATCAACTCCCTTTTGTGAATTTTCCTTTTCTTTGAAGGTATTTACAAATTGTGAATTGAATAATGCCACATTTATAGAAAATAAATGCTGCATAGTTTTATTCATAGATTTACAAAAAATAAAATGCACAAATCCTTTCTTCTTAATTTTGCATGCTTGGCCCTGTTTATATGTTTTATTGCCTCATCAAATCAGCATCTTTGGTGCCAGTCACCCAACACCCTCTCCAGTGCCGAACGACTTTATGGTGTGTCAAAATTCTGGCAGGAAGTAAATTACAACTTTGTTTTCCTGGATAAGGTAAACCGCCATCAGTGGGACAGCCTCTACAAAGAAACCCTGCTTCGTTGCCAGGAGACAGCCAGTGATTACGAGTATTACCTGCTGCTGCAAAAGCTGTGCGCCAGCTTAAAAGATGGACATACCAATGTGTATTTTCCAAACGAGGTGGCCAAAAATCTCTATACCACCAACTTTGGAGCTTACCGTTTTTTTGTGAGTTATTTTGAAGGCCGCTACCTCATCACAAGGGTCAATGAAAGTAAAAAGGAGGAGATCCCTGTAGGCAGTGAGATCGTGGAAGTCAACGGACTACCAGCTGCTACCTATGCCCAAAAATATGTCAAACCCTACATATCATCTTCAACCGATTACGTACTGGAAAGCCAGGCTGCCTACGACCTGCTCAAGGGCTATATAGGTTCAAAATTTACCATCCAGATCAAAAAGCCCGACGGTACCCTGAAGACCTTAAAACTCGAGCACCAGGTCACGCAGGAAAAGGAGGTGTTTCCACCTTTTGTCAATCGCGCCTTGCTGGATCACAAGGTCATGGAGCATGGCATCCACTACCTCGCCCTCAACTCTTTTGAAAACGAAAAAATTGACTCCTTCTTTCACGATGTTTTGCCTCAGCTTTACAAAGCCAAAGCGATGATCATCGACCTGCGCTACAATGGCGGCGGCAGCACCAACATCGGTTTCGACATATTGCAATATTTTACCAATGCCAAATCATTGGCAGGATCAAAAAGCCTGACCCGTGAACACATGCCCGCTTTTAAGGCCTGGGGGGCCTTCCTCACACCTGCCGATACCATGGCAGCCAAACCTGAGTGGGACTCATCCAGAGATGAGATGGTAAAAAGTTACCTCATGGCCCACGATCAATTTTACTATACCTTTCCGTATGAAGAGACCAAAGTTAAAGTTAAGGGCAAACGAATAGTAGTACCCACGGTAGTGCTCATGGGCAATGCCACCGCTTCAGCAGCCGAAGATTTTTTGATCTATGCAGATCCTCTACCCCATTTTACTTTTATGGGCGATAAAAGTTTTGGCAGCACCGGCCAACCTTACCTTTTTGATTTGCCGGGTGGTGGCAGGGCCAGGGTGTGTACCAAAAAAGATGTTTACCCCGATGGCAGGGAGTTTGTGGGCTATGGCATAAGTCCCGATATTTTTGTAAAACCTACCCTCGATGAATATTTGCAGGATAAAGACGTGGTACTGCAAAAAGCGATGGAATTTTTGGGTGGAAAACTGCAAAAGTAGGTCGGGGAAAACCACTAAATTGCGGTTTATATCGGTTTTTCATTAAATTATATATTAACTTTCTTTTAATATATAATACCGGGCAGTATCTTTGGTAAAAATTTACCCATGAAAAATCTTACTACTGCCATTATCTTTTTTGGTTTCATCCTTAGCCTCAACGCACAAATTACCAAGGTCAAATACCTGATGTCGTATGACACCGCCCACTGCGAGTACCTGGTAAGCCTGTATATTGAGGAAGGGCAGATTAATTCAACCATAGACCGGGTACTTTTCAATTCACAGTTCTCTGTGGTTAGCGCGGAGGATGTAAACCTGACCATCAGCAGGACTTATCATCCCATGATCGGCCCCAATGGCACCACGCCCATAAGATACGAAATTGCACCTCCTACTGTGACACCTGTCAATTGCAGCAGTCAAAAATTTCATCGCATCTATCCCATTATCACCCCTACCGCTTATTTTCCAGAGGGATTGAAAGCAGGTGATACACTGGCGCTGTTCAGTATAAAATCAGATAAGGGAACTGCCCGTTGTGGTTTTGATATACGATTGTACGAAAATGGTGTTGACCCAGATGCCAGCGATCCCAATATGCAGGGCAATGACTTTAGTAATGGTTTTACCATGGGCAGTCCTACCCAGCTGTATAATGGCAACCTCCCTCAAGTAGGCTCTCCTGGGCCGGTGATGACAGGACTTGATTTTGATTTGGCGCAGAACCTGACATTGACACCCCACTTTGCGCCCCGAAGTTGTAGCGGCACCAACAACTATGCATGGACTGGTCCACAAGGCTTTAGCAGCGTTAATCAGGGTGTCTTTATTGCCAACTTTCAACCCGATCACCAGGGGTACTACCAATTGCAAGCATACAACAAAGAAGGATGTAAACGCGATTATACCATACCTGTATTTTATGGCAACCAGGCTACCAATGATACAGCGCTATGTCCGGGATCAGCCCTGGTGCTTTCAGGAGTCCCCGCCGAGATCAACGGCATACCCGGCAGCTGGCAGGCAGTGGGCAATAGTCCGGGAGAGTTAATCGCAATGAACGGTGGAAAGGCTTTATTAAAAATTGACGACCAGGCAGCACCCGGTAAATACAACTATCAATATACCGTAGATAACAAAAGTTATGAGATCACCATCGAGGTGAACAGCATACCATCTACACCTCTCAGCTTCTGTCCGATATGTGAAGGTGATACCCTGGCCCTGCCCAACCCACCGGCTATGACATGGCAGACAGATTACAATCCACTGGTTTTCGATTCATACGATGTGGTGAAAATTATTGGTGTTGGAAGAGCTGCTGCTGTAAAAAGTGGTACCGCACTATTGCAATTAAAAAATGACACAACAGGCTGTATATCCAGGTCACTGCCTGTGAAGGTTCTTTCCTCCAAAGTAAGCCTTGTGGGTAATTCCAGCACTATTTGTGTGAATAGTACCTTTCAATTTTTACCCTCAACCGGAGGTACCTGGACATCTGATAATCCGAGTGTAGCCACCATCAATAATAGTGGGGTGGCAACCGCCATTGCAGAAGGCGAGGTTACCTTTACCTACAGGCCCGTTGTACCGGTGTGTGGTATGCAATTGCATTCGCCAGTTATTACTGTCATTGGCAATTCGGGTGTGGCATTCACAGGTCCGAGTTCCATTTGTATTGGAGGAACCACAACGCTGAGCCCGACTTCAGGAGGTACCTGGGTCAGTGCCAATAGTGGCGTTGCAACTGTAAACAATCAAGGGCTGGTAACTGGCGTTGCAGCGGGTACCGCCACTTTTTCTTTTACTAATAATAGCAATGGGTGTACCTCGTTTTTGCAAACACCCGTCATTGTTGATAGTGCCAGCAATATTCAAGTTGACGTACCTCTAAGAATTTGTATTGGACAGGCTATTCCCCTTCATGCAAGTGTACAAGGTAAGTGGACATCATCAGTTGATATAGTGAGTATAACAGGTCCCATTCCTTACATTTTAGGCATGGAAACTGGATATACTGATTTAATATTTACACCCAGTGAGGGCGTATGTAAATCTCCAATAATCGTTAAAGATTTTGAAGTAATATGGTACCCAATTGCATCAATTGAAATTCCCTTTTTATGCGAAAATGAAATTGGAAAAGCAACCGTAGTATGTAAATATCCTGGCTATTGGGAATCCTTAACTCCCACAGTATGTTCTATTGATACTGATGGGAATATTAAATGTATCTCACCCGGCGAAGCATATGTTATGTTTACAGAAGGTGTTACAGGATGTGCTAGCCAGCCAAGTGGACCTATAACTTTTTCCCCTGTTCCCACAGCTGAAATACTAAGTAACGATACTGTTTGTGTTGGTGAAGAAATATTTTTAACTGCTTCTACAAATGGAGTTTGGGTTTCATCCAACACGCAAGTTGTAAAAATGAACAATCAGGGTGTAGGGACGACATTGAAGGAAGGCCTAAGTGATATTTATTTTCAGAGTGTTCCGTTCCGGTGTAATAGTGATACATTTTTGATTTCAGTATTACCTTCAGACAGTTGTGAAATTAAGAAATATTATACTTATTGTACTGTTTTTGCTGATCTCAACCAAGATGGCGTTTTTACGCCACCCTTAGAGTTTGTTTTACCCAATGCTGCCATTAACTTTTCCGGTATAAATACAACCTATTTTACAGACGAAAACGGAAATGCCAATATTAAACTCGACAGCGGTCAATATACTTTTACCGTTTCTATGCCCTACGGCCTGTGGCAAGAAAATCCAGTCATAAAAACCCTCACAGTAAATCAGGATAAGGATTTAT
>CALMWS010000437.1 GCA_937870795.1 uncultured Bacteroidota bacterium
TTAGTTGGTTATAAAAATAAGCTTTTCAGCGCAATCACCCAAACCGGCTTGTGGATAAAAATATTTGTCGGTTGATTGTCAGCACATAACAAAATGCATATGATTTTGATCAGCCAATGCCTTTCGTCTTGTTTTTATGTAACAGGGTGAACTTTTTATCAAATAATCCCTTATTTTTGATACCATGAAGCAAAAAGCACCCCAAACCAGCATTCTTGTTCCATCCTGTTCTATTACCGGGTGGCAACTTGTTTTAATGGTTTGTTTGATGGGCATCAATTGGGCAGCAATGGCGCAGGTGTCAACCAAGACCAATCTCAATGACGATCGGTTTAAAGGCATCATATACCGAAAAGAGACAACGGGAGATCTGAGGTTGCACAACAATGGCTGGGCAGTAGCTGTCAATTTTGGTGAAATCAGAACGTATTACCGAACGCGGTATTATCATTTCGAATTTGGCACCATGCACAGCCCAAGGGAGCAAAATCAGTCCAAAAACCTCAACGTCATAGGCAATGAGTTGCCAAAGGAATTTAAGTTAGGCAAACAAAACAGTGTTTTTATTATCAGAGCAGGTAAAGGTTTTAAAAGATACCTTTCAGATAAGGCGCGCAGAAAGGGAGTGGCCATTGGTTACAATCTTGAAGCCGGTCCGGCAATAGCTTTGTTGAAACCTTACTACCTCAAGTTTATTGAACAGGTAGTGGTCAACGGTGAATTGGAATCCATTCTGGTAGACAAAAAGTTCAGCGAAGATAACAAGACAGAATTTATTGATTATGGCAGCATTTACGGAGGTGCACCTTTTTCTACCGGACTCAAAGAAATCAGCATTTTACCCGGATTTCAGGCAAAGGCAGGTTTGTTTTTTTCTGTTGGCGCTTTTGATGAATATGTCAAGGCAGCTGAAGTTGGCTTGATGGCCGACCTCTTTATCAAAAAAGTACCGATTATGGTAGAAACCGCCGGCACCACCAATACACCACTATTTCTCAACCTTTACGTAAATTTGCACTTCGGACGCAGAAGTAACTAAAAACACAATGTCACTCATAGAACTGCCCATTGTTTCCACCGAAGAAAGCCAACCAGCTCGTGCCCGTAAACCGGAATGGTTGAGGGTCAAGCTGCCCATTGGTGAAGATTATAAAAGGGTTAGACAGCTGGTTGATGAATACAAGCTGCACACCATTTGCCAGAGCGGCAATTGCCCCAATATGGGAGAATGCTGGGGGGCTGGCACGGCTACCTTTATGATTCTGGGCAATGTATGCACTAGATCATGTTCTTTTTGTGCAGTCAAAACGGGAAGACCCACTGAATATGACACCGATGAACCAGCCAGGGTTGCTGAGGCCATCAGGCTCATGCGTGTAAAGCATGCAGTGATTACTTCAGTTAATCGGGATGAGCTCAAAGATAAAGGAGCAGAAATCTGGTACCAGACCGTTTTTTTGGTAAAACAGCAGAGCCCCGAAACCACTATTGAAACCTTGATTCCGGATGTTAAATCCAACTGGCAAGCCCTTGAAAGAATGATCAGTGCAGGGCAGGAAGTGGTCTCGCACAATATGGAGACCGTGGGCCGGTTATACCGACTGGTGAGACCTCAGGCCAAGTACGAAAGGAGTCTTGAGCAAATAAAACGCACCAAAGAATACGGCAAACGCACCAAAACAGGCATCATGTTGGGTTTGGGAGAAAGCAAAGAGGAAGTGTTGCGGGCAATGGACGATTTGGTTGCTCATGGCTGTGATGTACTCACACTCGGCCAGTACCTGCAACCAACCAAAATGCACCTTGAAGTGGCTGAATTCATCCATCCTGATACCTTTGCCATGTATAAAGAAGAAGGTATGGCCAGGGGTTTTGCTTTTGTTGAAAGCGGCCCATTGGTGCGATCTTCTTATCACGCTGAACGTCATTTGTAAAATTCATTTATGTCTACTCCCCACAACTCTGCTGCCATAGGCCAAATTGCCTCCACCGTGTTGATGCCGGGTGACCCTTTGCGGGCCAGGTTTATCGCCGATCGTTTTTTGAAAAATGTTCAACTTGTCAACGATGTCAGAAACATGTTGGGATATACGGGTGAATACAACGGCAAGATGGTAACGGTGATGGGCACCGGCATGGGAGCAGCCTCAACCGGAATCTATGCCCACGAATTTATCCATCACTATGGAGTAAAACAGCTGATCAGAGTGGGTTCAACAGGCTCCATTCAATCACATGTAAATGTCAATGACATTGTCATTGCACAGGGTGCATCTACTGATTCCAACTTTGCAGACCAGTTTCGTTTGCCAGGTCAAATGGCAGCACTGGCAAATTTTCAATTGCTGATGATGGCCGCCAACCATGCGCAACAAATGAATTTGAATTACCACGTGGGTAATGTGGTCAGTTCAGATTATTTCTATCACGATGACCAAGAAAATTGGAAAAGCTGGGCTAAGATGGGAATTCTTGCTCTTGAAATGGAAGCCCATGCATTGTATCTTACTGCCGCCAGAGCGGGAGTCAAAGCCCTAACGTTACTTACCGTTTCCGACTCACTGGTTACAGGTCAGGCCCTTAGTGCCGACGAAAGAGAACAGGGATTTGAAAAAATGGTGCTGCTGGCTTTAAGTTTGCTTTGATCAGCGATTCTCTTCTTTGAGCCAGCTTGTCTGGTATTTGATCAGTTTTAAAACCAGGTAAGCCAGACCTGTTATGAGCAAAGCAATGAGAGTCCATCTGTGGGGCAATTGTACACTGCCTGTCTGAATATAGTCTACCCATAGTTGAAATAAAGCTACCAGCGTAAAAAAGGCCAATACGCCATTTTTTTCTTTGGCCAATACTTTTTTCCAGGAGAAATAAAGATCGGGACTGTGCCATTTGCCAAAGGCAGGAATGATGGTAGGTACCTGTTGGCTCCATTGTTTGTAGGCATCACCAAATTTATTGGCCAGAAAATCCTCTTCGGCCAACATTACCCTTTCGTAAAAAATGAAATAACACAAACAAAACACGATTACAAAATAGAGGTCAGCGGTTAGAACAGCAATTGCCAGCCACATAAAAAAATT
>CALMWS010000438.1 GCA_937870795.1 uncultured Bacteroidota bacterium
GTAACATAGTTTTCTACTCCAAAAGGGATGTCTACGACTGTACAAAGGCAGTAATTTGTTTTAAATTTAAAATTCTCAGTAAGTTCAAAATACCATTTACCATCGTTCCACATAGCACAATTTTGGTCGGGATTAGTTGTAGAACGATCATCATATTTAGTTGTAATAACACCAATGGTATCTGGACCAGTTAATGTATATGTGCCTAACTCAAAAGACATAAAAAATGAATTAGTAACCGGGATAGGGGAAGGAAAAGCAAAATATGTATCGGTTCCGTCAAGTTTCATTGAAGAGAACGGAATAGTGGTAGCTCCCAATTCCAATCCGGGTTTACCACCTATGCCGGCTGTATCATATACTTTAGCTGTAGCAATGCCATTAGAGGTTGCATTACCTGATTTTTCATATAATAGGTATATGCCACCCATAACGTTAGCGCTTCCAGAAACTACAAACTTCTCTGCCCATCCCATATCATGATATGCATTATGCCCAATTGCCCATCCTGAATCTATAGGGTTAATAAAATCTATTCCATAAACTCTAAGAGAATCATCAGGTTCGATGTTGCATATAGAACTTGTATCCCTAATTAAATTTGAATTTATACAAGACTTACATGTAAATGAATGGGAATTATGTAAATTAATTTTTTTATTGTTTTGCGATTTCGAGGTCGTTAAGAAAAGTAGAAGTTGTTTAAAGTTGACGCAGCAAAATCACAGCAAATGCTAATAGGTTGAGAGATTTCCAATGAATTTGATTTGTTTCAAAACGCATTAAAATTGCTTTGAAGCCATCCATCCAGGCATTTGTTCTCTCTATGACAAATCTGCATTTATAAAGTAAATCATCAAAAATATATTCAGCAGCATTGCCGTTTCTTTTGTTTTGATCAATATTGGATAGGATGTTGTTTTTACAACAATAGTTGCGAAATTCTTTTGTGTCAAAGCCTGAATCAGCATTTAAAAATAGTCCCTCTGTAGCTATTGTTGAATTGCGTATGTCCCTCAACATTGTATCAACGGTATTCTCTAAATTATACGCATCATTATGATTGCCACCTACTGCTTGGCTGCAAGCTAAAGGAATGCCTTGATGGTCTACTAAAATAAGCATGTTGCTTGTCTTGCATTTTTTTCTCCCTTGATATGCCACTGCTTCCCCTCCTCGTTTGCAAGGTGTATGCGTGCCATCTAACTGAATGCTGGATAAATCTAATCTGTGCTTATGCTTTTCTAATATCTTACTCCAAACCATTTTCCAGCTACCATCTTTACACCATTTTTGAAAATGATAGTAAACACTTTGCCATTTGTATTGGGTTCTAAAAAATTGCTTCATAGGTAATTCTCTCCACTGACATCCTGTTTTTAACCTGAATAGTATCGATTCAACAACGTGTACTTGTTTTACTTTGGTGTTGCCTAAATGATTGCCAAATTTAAGATATGGGCAAATCTCATTTTTATGGTATTTTTGTTTATCATTTTTTTTTGAAAGAAAGATGCGGATTATTGTTTAGCAATATTTTGCCATCTTTCTTTCTTTTAAACAGCCAACCTTAAACAACTTCGTAATGAGATAATGACTAATAAGTAGATTTTTTTCATGTAATATGTTTTATGGTAATTATAAATATACCAACAAATATATAATTCTTGTGTAATAAATCACTTATACCGCCTCAGTCA
>CALMWS010000439.1 GCA_937870795.1 uncultured Bacteroidota bacterium
GTTTCCTTCATCAGACTTTTCCATTTATGAAGTTTTGGCAAGAGAGGGTGTAAAAGACGGCAGTGGCAATCCGATCTCTACACAAAATTCTACTTTTAGCCTTCAGGCGTTAAGCTTTTTTGCTCCCCTCAACGTCAATGCCGGCATTGGTGTCAATCAACTTTTGTTCCAGCCCGATGTATTCATCGCTTTCCAGGCTCGACAAGGGGTATTGGAATTGGCAAAGGGCAACGTTGCCGTAGCTGAAGATAAAGTCAAAGAGCAGGTACACAAAGCATACTACTCAGTGCTGATCGCAGAAAAGCAGAAAAAAGTTTTGGTCGAAACCCTGCAAAGATTGGTCAAACTGCAATCCGACATGGGTGAAATGTACAACAAGGGCTTTGCAGAAAGACTCGACATTGAAAAAATACAAGTCACCGTCAACAATACACAGACAGCACTCAATCAGCTCAACAATGGACTGGCGATCAGCTACAATTTCTTGAAATCAACCATCGGAGTTTCCCAGAAGGATTCCATTGTACTCACCAGTGAGTTGGATGACAAAGACCTGCAGGCACTGTCCTTAACACAGAACAGTAATTTTGATTATAATCAGCGCAATGAGGTAGCCTTGCTCAATACAGCACGCAAATTGCAGGAGTTGGATCTGAAACGTTATAAAATGGCATACATTCCTACTGCTGCTGCATTCTTTCAATACCAGCGCAATGGTCAACGAAATGCCAAATTTAATCCTACCGATCCCTGGTTTTTTTATTCTACCAGCCTTGTGGGCATCAACATCAATGCATCCCTCTTTGATGGTTTCCAGCGCAAACGCAAAGTGGAACAGGCCAAGCTGAGTCTCAACAAAGTAGACAACAACCTCAGCATGATCAAACGCATGATCGACCTCGAACAGGATGTTGCTCAAAAATCACTGAACAATGCCTTACTCAACCTCGATGTACAACAACGCAATATGACCCTGGCTCAATCTGTATTTGACGCTACCCGCAAGAAATACGAGGCTGGTCTTGGATCTAGTTTTGAACTGCTGCAGGCCGACACAGAATTGCAGCGATCGCAGGGCAATTATTTTCAGGCCCTGTACGATGGCTATGTAGCCAAAACCGCATTTTTAAAATCAATTGGTAAACTTTAAAAAAGACAATCACTACATCATGAGAACAATATTATTTCTGTTGGGCTTTGCAGCCCTTGTATCCTGCGGCAGCAAAGAAGCTTCAGCCGATGGAAGTGGCATTGAAGCCAAAGTAAAGGAGCTTGCAACTTTGAAGACGCAGCAAAAAGAACTGGCAGCCAAAGTAGCAGCCGTGGAAGCAGAGTTGATCAAACTTGATCCCAGCAGAGCCATTAAAGCCAAACTCGTTTCTACTGCTGAATTGACACCTCAGGGCTTTGAACACTACATCAATTTGCAAGGCAGTGTCCAATCTGAAAATGTATCCTACGTAGCACCACGCAATGGCATGGGCGGTTATGTAAAAAATATTTACATCAAGGAAGGACAAGCAGTTAAAAAAGGTCAACTCATTTTGAAACTCGATGACCAGGTGCTAAAGCAAAGCATTGAAGCTACCAAAACACAGCTTGCATTCGCAAAAAATGTATACGATAGAACCAAGGCATTGTGGGACCAAAAAATTGGAACAGAAGTACAATTGCTTTCTGCCAAAAACAATGTAGAAGCCCTTCAGAGCCAAATCGCAGTGCAGGAAGAACAACTTAAAACATTCAACGTTTATGCCGATCAAAGCGGCATTGCCGATGTGGTCAACATCAAGGTTGGTGAATTGTTTACGGGTATGTCAGTGACCGGTCCCCAAATACAGATTGTTAACAACAGCGAACTCAAAGTCAAAGTAGACATACCGGAAAACTATGCCTCTGAAGTAAGACAAGGAGCAAGGGTGGTGATTGACATTCCTGCTTTGGGAAAGACTTTCAATTCTACCATCAGCAGGATCAGCCAATCCATCAACAACAGCTCAAGAGGTTTTATTGCTGAGTGCAAAATTCCTGCCTCTGCCAATGCCAAACCCAATATGGGGGCTTCTGTAAAAATCCTCAACCATAGCAATAGCAAAGCCATCGTAGTACCCGTCAACATTGTACAAAGCGATGAAAAAGGTAAATACGTATATGTTATGGTAGCCGGAAAGAATGGCAAGTCGATGACACACAAAAAGAGTGTGACCGTAGGAGAATTGTATGGTGATGAAGTTGAAATCATTTCGGGTCTTTCGGTAGGCGACAAACTCATCGTGCAGGGTTACCAAAACCTGTATGAAGGTCAGGTCGTAGCCGAAAAAATGTAGTACCCTAACCCATTTCAAAACCACTAAACATAAACAAAGTGTCGAATCCATTAAAATATGTAGCACACAAGGTAAAGGAATTCTGGCCAACAAGCTGGGCAGTCGACAATCGTACTGCCATTTATATCATAACCATGATTATTACAGCGTACGGTCTTTATACTTTCAATGCCTTGCCCAAAGAACAGTTTCCAGACATTGTGGTACCCACCATCTCGGTGACCACAGTTTACGTAGGTAACTCTCCCAAAGACATCGAAAACCTGGTGACCCGTCCGATTGAGAAACAAATCAAGGGTATTTCCGGGGCTAAGGTCAATAAAGTCAGTTCCATATCGCAGACTGATTTCAGTCTGATCATTGTAGAATTTGATACAGACATTACGCCCGAAATCGCCAAACAAAAGGTAAAGGATGCTGTAGATAAGGCAAAGACAGATTTGCCTGCAGACCTTACCCAGTTGCCCAACGTGCAGGAATTTGCCTTTAGTGATATGCCCATCATGTATGTCAACCTCAGTGGTGATTACGATGGTGTGAAACTCAAGGAATACGCCGAAAAATTGCAGGATCGTTTTGAATCACTTTCTGAGGTTACCCGTGCTGAGATCGTAGGGGCACCTGAAAGAGAAATTCAAATCAACGTTGACCCCCTGAAAATGGAACGAGCCATGCTCAGCTTTGACGACATTGCCAATGCTGTGGCTTATGAAAATATGGACATCAGTGGGGGTCAGATTGAAGTGGGCGAAATGAACCGATCACTGCGGTTAAAGGGACAGTTTCACAATGCGCTGGCATTGAACCAACTCATTGTAAAAACACCCAATGCCGGAACAGTGAGGCTATCTGATGTGGCAACTGTGATCGATACGGTCAAACAAAAGGAGAGTTATGCCCGATTGGACGGCAAAAACGTAATCACGCTTAACATCGTAAAAAGAGCGGGTGAAAACCTCATCGAATGTGCAGCCAAGGTAAAAGACATTGTAGAGGAAATGAAAGGCCATGAATTGCCCAATGACCTCAACATCGTGATCACTGGTGACCAGAGCAAGCAGGCAGCTACTTCGTTCCACGAACTCGTCAACACCATCGTCATTGGTTTTATCCTTGTATTGCTCATCCTCATGTTTTTTATGGGTGTGGTCAATGCCTTCTTTGTAGCGTTGAGTGTACCGCTGAGTGTTTTTGTGGCATTCTTGTTTTTGCCGGCAGCCGATTTTATTGTAGGTACGGATGTGACACTCAATTTTATTGTGCTCTTTGCTCTGCTCTTTGGACTGGGCATCATAGTAGACGATGCCATCGTGGTGATAGAAAACACGCACCGTATATATGACAACGGCAAGATACCCATTGTAAAGGCAGCCAAAGCGGCGGCGGGTGAAGTGTTCATACCGGTATTGGCCGGTACTGCTACCACCATCGCACCATTTTTCCCTTTGTTGTTCTGGAAGGGCATCATCGGTAAATTTATGATTTACCTGCCTACCATGCTCATCTTCACTTTGTTTGCCTCGTTGATTGTGGCATTCATCATCAACCCGGTATTTGCCGTTAGTTCGATGAAACCGGAGGGTAGAGAATACGAACCACCTAAAAGTGAGATTTTCAAAAAATGGTGGTTTTATGCTTTCTTTGTTTTGGGTATATTTTCCCACCTCTTTGGAGCTCCCGGCTTTGGCAATTTTCTTATTTTGCTACCCATTCTGGGAATAATTAATGCG
The DNA here is from genome assembly GCA_937870795.1 of uncultured Bacteroidota bacterium. Taxonomy (GTDB): domain Bacteria; phylum Bacteroidota; class Bacteroidia; order Chitinophagales; family Saprospiraceae; genus JADKBO01. The sequence continues at coordinate 4,058 of CALMWS010000439.1, forward strand.
TATATCTTACAAGACACCATTTACTACTTCCAGGAAAAGATCCTGCCAAGGTTGATGGATAGTTACGAAAAATTGTTGCACTGGTTGCTAAAAGGATGGAGACCAGTGTATATGTTTGTAGCCGTCTTCTTTTTGTTTTTTCTTTCCCTCTTTGCCCTCATTGCCAGGAAACCAGACTTTCCGTTCTTCCCCAGCGGGCAGCCCAATTTTATCTATGTGTATCTAAAGATGCCCGTAGGTACCAAAGCAGAAGAAACAGATCGTGTTTTGCGACAGTTAGAAACCAAGGTGTACAAATCGCTTGAATCACTCAAGCCCGGCGAACCGGGTTCCATAGTGGAAAGTATAATTTCCAATGTGGCCCTCAACGCTAATAATCCCATGGACAATAATCGCAGTGTGCAATCCAACCTGGGTCGTATCCAGGTATCGTTTGTCGAATTTGCAAAAAGGCCTTACCAGCCCACCTTACCATACCTCGACAGCGTGCGAATGTTGGTGAAAGACATTCCGGGAGCGCAGGTTACTGTAGAGCAGGAAGGTGGAGGTCCTCCAACCGATCCGCCCGTGAACATCGAAGTGTATGGTGATGACTTTGATGCCAATGCCAAAGTAGCAACCGACCTTTACAATTACCTGGACACCAATAGGGTGGAAGGTATTGAAAACCTGGCCATGGACACTGACCTCAACAACCCTGAAGTGTCAATTGTAGTTGACAAAGAACGCGCTGCCATCGAAGGGGTAAGCAGTGCTCAGGTGGGTATGGCCATTAGAACAGCCTTGTTTGGCCGCGAGGTGAGCAAGTTGAAATCCGGAGAAGATGAGTATAAAATACAGCTGCGTTACGATCAGGTCAAACGCAATGATATTCAAAACCTCATCAATATGCGCATTACCTTCCGTGACTTTAATACAGGCAGGATCAAGCAGGTGCCTATAAGTGCAGTGGCCAAGTTTGACTTTACCAGCAGTACCGGTGGTATTAAACGAAAAGACAACAAACGTACCATCCAATTGCAATCGAATGTAACCGATCTTACAGCTGTAGCATCCATTAATCAGGAATTGCAAGAAAAAATCAACGAATTTCAAAGCATTTATTCCATGCCCGATGGTGTATTTATCAGGCAGACTGGTGAAAGCGAACAACAGCAGGAAACCAACGCCTTCCTGGGCAAAGCTTTCATTATTTCATTGGGTATGATCTTTTTGATTTTGGTATTACAATTCAATTCTGTGAGCAAACCTTTCATCGTATTGACAGAAATATTTTTCTCAGTCATCGGGGTCTTCCTGGGCTTTGCCCTTACAGGTATGACCATGCCTACCATCATGGTATTGGTTGGGGTCATAGGGCTGGCAGGCATTGTTATTAAAAACGGTATCCTCCTGCTTGAATTTACCGATGAGTTGCGCTCAAGGGGAATGAAAACAAGAGAAGCTGCCATTCAGGCTGGTAAAATCAGGATTATACCGGTATTGCTTACCGCAGTTGCCACCATTCTAGGCTTGTTCCCGCTCGCCATTGGATTCAATATTGACTTTGGGTCTTTGTTTACCCACCTTGATCCCAAGATCTTTATTGGAGGTGATAGTGTGGTGTTTTGGGGACCTCTTGCATGGACCATTATATTCGGGCTTATCTTTTCGTTTTTCCTTACCCTGTTGATGATACCTAGTATGTATGTCATCTCTGAAAGATTAAGAAGACCGATGGTAAAATTTTATGGTACCAAGTTTATTGCCTTACTCGGCTTTTTGGGCCCCTTGTTTTTCATCTTTGCCGGTATCATGTACCTGGTAAGATGGCTCACCGGCCGCAGAGTTTGGAACGGCACTTATCGCAGTTGGGTGTAAATATTTTTTTAGGTTAGATACAAAGGAGGTCTGTGATTTTCGCAGACCTCTTTTTTTTTATGTTAAATTAATCATATACCATCATTGATTTTTGGTAAAGAGCGTCAATTTTAGTAATATTGTCATTCAGGCAGCCTGATATTTACAGCTTGCCATCCCATGGTCGGGAATTATAAATCCGAAAAGTTACAAATTCTGTGCAACTGAATGGTGATGTTTTCATCACCGGGATCATACAGTTATAAATACAAAATAGGAAGAGATGGAGAATGTGATGACAATTGCTTTTTGGTGGCTTACTGCTGCTTTTATTTTTGGACTGGTAGCGCGTTTTTTTAAGTTGCCGGCTTTGATTGGTTTTTTGGCTGCCGGTATGTTGGTGGAAGCCTTAAATATTGATCAC
>CALMWS010000440.1 GCA_937870795.1 uncultured Bacteroidota bacterium
ATACTCGATATCTTTTTTGAGTTAACCGCATTGGTGGTAGACCCATAGTTGAAGTTGATGGTTCCACCTCTTACAATTACCGCACCCGGAGTAGGTACGCAATCATCCTGAGCATTTGCGATATTGATCGTTAACAGACAGACCAATAGACTGAAAATACCTTTTAAATAAGTATTATTCATTTTTATGTTTTTTAAATAATAAAAATTGTCAGTTATACATCCATAAGTGAGCATATCAATGTTGCTGTATCACTGATGAAAATGCACATCAAATGTTATTTCTGACCGTCGATATTGGCTGATGAACCTGCATTGTTTCGATTGTCCGACAACAACGCCTCTATTTTACCCATTCTTTCTTCAAGGGCTGCAGTTGTTGTTTTCAGAGATTTATTTTCCTCTTCCAATGAAATTAATCTTTTATATAATTCCTGGGTCGCAGATATGTTCAACATGGACAAAGCATCGTAATCAACACCCAGAAAATCATCCACGTATTTTCCATATACAAAAATTTTGGTAAGTTCTTTATCTGATGAAATTACAAATGTTTTATCGTCAACAATTTCCAGTACTTCTACATCCGTTAATTTAGCTTCCTTAGATAAAACATCAACATGGTCTCCCGTTTTTAAACCATGCTCTTTTCCCATGGTAATTACAATTTTATCCTGGCTGAATTTCGAAACCACGGGTTGGGCAAATATATCCGGAAGAACGTTTCTGGAAGAAGTTACTGCCTGTGGAAATATTTCTTGTATTTCTTGTGCTATTACTTTTTTGTATTTATTTCTGTCCTGAACGCGATCTTTCATTACATAGTCGGTTATCTTAATCTTATTCAGCAACATCAGATCCTCAGATGAATTACTTAGGCCAACTATGTCTTTTATTCTTTTATCAGAAACGGTTAAATTGTTACAAGACCAAAGTCCTTTTCTCGAAACAATAGAGCCATCACTGATGATGCCTATGTGTGTTAGAGCAGGACCATTGTTTGGATCTCCCAAAAGAAGAGGGTTGTTGGCATTGTTGTTTATCCAATGCATACCACCTTCATTATAGAAACTCAAACCAGTATAATCATAGGATGAGCCGGCAAAGGGGCCAAAGTCACCGTTTTGCCATGTTACATGCAAAGGAGCAAGAGGATTTGAGGTATTCACACCCATTCGACCATTTCTAATGATACCTACAGCCCCATTGTTTGACATTATTTCCAAAGTACCGTCGCTGCTGGACCTTAATCCAGTATCACTATCCCCCACACTTACCCATCTTGTTACTCCACCAGGATTTGTACCATCAGAAGCATGAAGATTGCCATCATTGCCCAAATAAATATCTCCACCCTGGGTATTGATATTGCCATTGGCATACATATCAAGATTGCCATACACTGCGTGTCTGCCGGAAGTGATGGTACCAAACACATCGGTTCTGAATTTTTGACCACCATTGACAAATAATTCAGTTCCATTGCTGCCATGAGAATGCAATTGATTCAAACCACTATCATACAATAACATTCTTCCAGTTCCATTATCGGCGAAGTTCAATCTATCTGTTTCACGCAAAATGCCGTGATT
>CALMWS010000441.1 GCA_937870795.1 uncultured Bacteroidota bacterium
GCTGTATTACTGGTAGCAGGTAAAAAAGGAAAGAGAACTGCTTTACAACACAGCAGAATTATGATTCACCAGCCATCAGGTGGCATGCAGGGCCAGTTTACCGACATGGAAATTTCATACAACCTGATCAAGACCCTCAGAAAAGAGCTGTATGATATTTTGGCATTCCACACCGGGAAGACCTTTGAAGACATCGAAAAAGACTCCGAAAGAGATAAATGGATGACGTCTCACGAAGCCAAAGCATACGGCATTGTGGATGAAGTGCTTGATAGAAACAACCCCAGAAAAAAAGAGCAATAATCTTTTTGGTCGGGTTTTTGTTGTAATGATATTAAAAGCAAGCATATTTGGCTAAGTTCAAGGAAAATATCAAGTGTTCTTTTTGTGGCAGAGACAAAAAAGAAGCCGTTTTATTGATAGCGGGTATCGATGGACACATTTGTGAAATGTGTGTTGAACAGGCTTACCACATAGTCAATGAAGAAGTAGCGGAAAAAGGCAAATTTGGTCCAACCCAGTTTTCCCTGCCCGAAAACTTCAAACCCCAGGAAATTAAAAACTACCTGGATCAATATGTAATTGGTCAGGACGAAGCCAAAAAATGCCTTTCGGTTGCCGTTTATAATCACTACAAACGGTTGCGACAAAAATCGAAAGACGAAGTTGAAATAGAAAAATCCAACATCATTTTTATTGGAGAGACAGGCACGGGCAAAACCCTGATGGCCAAAACGATTGCCAAATTTCTGGATGTACCCTTTGCAATCGTAGATGCCACGGTTTTTACCGAAGCTGGTTACGTAGGAGAGGACGTAGAATCCATGCTTTCCAGGCTGCTCCAGGCGTGTGACTACAATGTAGAAGCGGCGGAAAAAGGCATCGTTTACATCGATGAAATTGATAAAATTGCCAGAAAGAGCGACAACCCCTCCATTACCCGCGACGTTTCCGGGGAGGGTGTACAACAAGCCATGCTCAAATTGCTTGAAGGCACCGAAGTAAATGTACCCCCTCAGGGAGGTCGAAAACACCCGGAGCAAAAAATGATCAAGGTAGATACCTCAAAGATTCTATTTATCTGTGGCGGAGCCTTTGACGGCATAGACAAAGTCATTGCCAGAAGACTCAATACACAGGTAATAGGGTACAGCAAAGAAGAAGCGGTACAGATCGACAAAGAGAATTTACTCCAGTATATCAGCCACAAAGACTTAAAGGCATTTGGCCTGATTCCTGAATTGATAGGGAGGTTACCGGTATTGACCTATTTGGATCCATTGGATAAGGCTACATTGATCAGCATCCTCACCCAGCCCAAAAATGCCATCATCAAACAATATTCTAAACTGTTTGAATTGGAGGGCATACGCCTTGTTTTCACAGAAGAGGCTCTGGATTATGTGGCAGAAAAGGCCCTGGAATACAAGCTGGGAGCAAGGGGTTTGCGCTCTTTGTGTGAAGCCATCCTGACCGATGCCATGTTTGAATTGCCATCACAACCCGAGGTAAAAGAATTGGTCATTGGTCGCGAATATGCAGAGGGAAAAATTTCCAAAGCCAAAATCAATAAGCTCAGGGCTGCCTGATGATTAACGCCTCCTTAACTACCTTTTCGGCCTTTGCATAGGTCTTCAAAAAAAATCTGGTTATGAAATACGGACTTACAACCCTG
>CALMWS010000442.1 GCA_937870795.1 uncultured Bacteroidota bacterium
CCGGACAAGCAGCCTCAGACTGTATGCTGGCCAAGATGGGTGCTTTCAATTCCACCAAATAATGAAACGTATCAGCACAGCCCCCCGGTACTGGTTTAATGTAAGTGAGATTTGCGTTTTCACTCACTTCCTTGCCTTCGATGGTAATCACATCTCCCGGACACAAAAGGTAATTGGTTATCTTATTTTGAGAAACGCAGTTGATACCTATCAAAATATCCAATGTCTTTTCATCATCGCAACCCACCAGACTTGTTGTGAGGTTGGTGGTAAGGATTTTTGAGCCTGCAGGCAATGAATGGGTATCCACTTCTATTGTGGCCATTCCTGCTGTTATATTTACCAATTCATAAATTCCCAATGCTGTGGTGTCTTTGGCTTGTCCCGACATCAATATAACACCATTCAATAAAGTGTCTGCATTGTCAATTACACCATTGGCATTAACATCCGAGTATACTTTTCCGCTGATGGTACCAACAGGTGATTTTAAAGTGAGATTGAGGGGTTCTGATAGGGTGATACAGCCATTTATTCCCGTCAATTGAACGTGGTAATTGCCGTCCATGGTTATTATAGGAAAGGTCTGGTTTCCACCTTCTCCCGGGGTCATTGCAATTCCGTTTTTATACCATTGATAACCGGCTACACCTGATATGAATGGAAAACAGAGGGTGTCGGGTGCACAGCGTTCAAAACAACCGGAGGGCACCAAACCTACATCGGGGCCATTGGCTACAATAATTTCATTGCTCTTAGCCTTACAACCATTGGCATCTTTTGCTACAACTGAGTAGGAAGAAGCGGCACTTACTTCTATTTGATTTGATTTTTTACCATTTGACCACTGGTATGATAAATTACCCAGTGGGTTGACCAAAGATAGAAGGTGGGGAGATCCTTCACACAAGATGCCGGATGAATTGGCAGTAATCTGTGGAGGAGTTGGCAGACCATTGACTTTTACCTCAACAGGCCCTTGTCGGTTGATACAGCCATTATTTGTGTTTTTGATATCTACATAATAATTGTAGTTGCCTGGTAGCTGCTGATTGTTGTGCACGTTGTTGAATTCAAGATACGGTTGGGTACTGCCCGTTGACCATTGATAGGTCCATTCATTTTTTTGAATTACCTCTATTTTGTAATCTGAGCCACTGCAAAATTGTATGCTTTTATCAAAGGATGTTGCAACATCCTCACCCAGTGAGATGGTTGATTTGAGATAAGATTCGGGGAGTGGCATGACTTCGATGGCCAGTTCTTTAGTAGTAAACTGGCATCCATACTGATCGGTCAATTCTACCTGGTATAAGCCTGTTTCTTTGGCATCTATAGCAACAGTACTTTGCGTTGTATTCCATTTCCAAATTGTACCCCCTGCAGGTGCAGTAAGTTGTGAAATTTGACCATCACAAAATTTGGAACCCAGAGATGACGCAATGTCTCCCCCAAGGGTATTGGCGTTGATGAGGATGCTACCATTGAGGTCGGCTTTGCAACCAAAGATGCTCTCTGCTTTTACAACAATAGAATAGGTGGACGCACCATCGTATTGGTGAAAAGCATCCAATCCTTCATACATATTGTTGGCACCACTGGCAGCATCTCCATAATTCCAAACTGCCTTTACTATGTCTGTTGCCGGCTTAAGTTCCATAGGGCTGGCCTGCTTTTCACAAATTGCTCCACTCGCTTCGATGTTGGCATTGGGCTTTGGATGCAAAGTGATGGTTTTTGATATTTCATCGATGCAAATACCATCGCTTACCTTCAGTTTTACCTGGTAGCTGCCTTCATTTTGATAAATATGAATTGCTTCTGCAGTGCTGGCGGTATTGGAAGCCCCACTGGCAGGATCGCCAAAATCCCATTCCCAACTGGTAATGTTTACTCCTGGAAGATAGGTGGTTCTGTCGAAAAATTTGATTTCAGCACCTTCGCAGGCAAGACCATATTCAAAATCCGCTGCTAATGTTACCGGAATTTTTTGTTTGTTCAAAATTTGACATGTACTTCCTGTTTGACTGTCTGTGACATCTACATAATGTAAAACATTGTAATAACCCGCATTCGTAAATGCGTGTACTATTGTACTTCCATCAGCATTATTTTGTGATGAAAACACATCGCCAAAATTCCAATGGTAACCATTTGGCAAAACCTGAGTGGCAGTACTTGTAAATTCTATTGAGTTGCAATCCAATACAAGACTCGTGTAAGCTACTGTACCATTGGTCATACTACAGCCATTTCCTCCATTTCCTCCATTTCCTCCATTGCCCGGATCATTTGGGTCACAATAATCATATACAACCAGCACATTGGATTCGTTGGTGCAATTGTGCAGGTCTGTAGCAATTACGTGGTACTGCCCTGTGGCTTGTGACAGATAAGTGGCCGTAGAAACACCAAGATCTGCACCGTCCAAAAACCATTGGTAAACATAACCACCTTCAGCCGTATTGACAACCAATTCTGGATATTGCCAGCCAGCAACAGATTTGCATATTGCTTCTTCATCGGGAGAAGACAAAAATACATTGGGTTTTGGATAACTTTGGATGGTGAAATTTTCGTTGGCCCTACATCCATTTGCATCCGTTACTTTCACCTGATACGTGCCTGGTACCAGCAAAACTTCATTTCCATTGGCTACTTCAAGGCCGTCTTTATTTTCCCATCGGGATTGGCTGAAACCAGGTAAGACTTTTACTCCCGATGGACTGTCTTCGCAGGCGATAGCTGCATGGTCAACGATAGGTTTAGGCAGACTGTGTACTTCTATGCTTTTGGTAAACGTGCCTGCACAATTGGAAAGTTGTACCGTTTGTAAGCCAGCCTTGCTCCATAACACTACGATTTCGTTGCTGTCATTGGTGATAAAGGTAGCAGCATCAGAAGAAAGGCAACTCCATTCATACTTCAAGCCTTGATACAATGTGGCTTTGAGTGTCATTTGGTCGTACAGACAAGAAGACACGTCTCCTGTGATATCAATGGTATTAATTTTTTCTGCATTTTTTAAGAAAGCATTTGACAAACACAATTGTTTGCTAAGATCTATTTGACGCAACTCAATTTTGTAAGGTCCATCCGACTTCCATTCTATGACAATGGAAGGACTAGTATAGTTTGTTTTTGTTCCACCGTCCCAGACTGTCCAAAGAAACTCTGCTTTTTGAATGGAAGTTTTTGCTTTATAATGGTATTGGGTGTTTTTACAGATGGCAAATTCACCTTCAATGCCCGTAGGTGCTTTGGATCGCTCCAGCACCTCGATTTGTTCTGTTTGTTCACCGTTGCATAGACTATTGCTTTGGGCTAAGACGGTAAAACCGGTAATACCTTCCGGAACTTCAAACTGAAGTTGGGAGGCGTTGGTTACTTCTTTGAGCACGTTGCCATTGGGAGCTACAATTTTCCATTTATCAACCGCCACCGGCTGAAAGCCCGACTTGTAAGCGATAGCAGTAAAAAGGTCACCAATGCAATACTGGGTGGAACCAACCTGAATGAAATATGAATCAGAAAGACTTACGGTATACTGGGCACTGCCGCCGCATTTAAGGTAGCAGTTTTCGTAGTTTACCTCCACCGTTCCTGAAGTGCCATTTGACCATTCCACCAAAATCGTATTGCTTCCCTGACCGGCGGTAATGACTCCTCCCTGCACCGTCCATTGGTAATCGGTTGCCCCATATTTTTGAATGGTATACATGCTTACTTCATTTCGGCATGCAACTGCGGGACCGGTAATGTTGGCAAGATCTGAGATGATGGGAATTTCGTAAATTGCTTTTTTCGGACACTTATCGAAATTGCAACCTGACACTTCCAATTCAACAAAACCCACAGGGCCTTTTCCCCAATCAACCGTGATGAATCGATCCGATACTCCTCCTCCATCCAGCACAGTGCCATCACCAACAATTTTCCAATAAAATTGCCCACAATCTGCAGCCGTAGTATAGGTCGATTGGGTGTTTTCACAGATGGTAGATTTACAATCAATGGTAGGTAAATACAGATCCTTAATAATTACCTCCTTGCTAAAGGTGCCAAAGCAACCACATTCGTTGTATACTTTTAAGGTAATAACATAGGTGCCCGGTGTATCGTAACTTACCACAGGCACGATGTCGGCAGATGTTTCTCCATTGCCAAAGTCCCATTCATATTTGGTTCCTTTGAGATTTCCAGGGGTTGGTGAAAAAGTTTCATTGGCACAAAATTGATTGCCCTGCGTGGTAAAGGTGGCATCGAAGTCATTTTTAACGTCAACGCAATAGCCGGTTTCTGCATAACAAGTTTGGCCCTCTCCAATGGCAAATACATTGATAAAACCTTGTCCTTCACTACCCCATGTTACTGTAACGGTGTTACCCGAAACGGTATAATTTTGGGCTCCAGTTACTTCCCATTCTGTGATCACAGGAATGTTGGAGTATAGGGTGTAGGTTTCCGTATAGCCGGGACATACTTGTTGACATTCAACTCCTACATTGTCATTCTTACAGGACAATGAATCTGATGGCGTTATAAAAATTTCGGGAAATGGATTTACGTTTACCAATAAAGAATCCGTTCTTGTTTCTCCATTGGGGAAAAAAGCCAAAGCATAAATCGTATACTGCCCAGGACAAAAAAAGCAAATGTTGGCAGTAGGCTGCTCTTGAAAATGTTGCAACTGGGCACAAAAGGTATCTTTTGGGTCAAAATTATTGACCACATTGATGTATTCAAGTTGGCCCTGATTGGGACCAATGCCTTGTAAATAATAGGTCTCACATCCCATACATACCAGTCTTGGACCCACGATTATAGGTGTGGTTTGTGACTTTAGGTTTGGCAAACAAAGCAGCAGCAGGATAAAGGCTATAAAGAAGTTTCTCATTTAGGCAATTTTTCTTTGTTTCTATAAGAGTTGAATTACTTTTGATTCGCTCCTTTGAAACAAAAAAAAATAGGGGACAAGCCCCTATTTTGGTAAAAATTCTTTTAAAGTATGATGTCTGATTTAATCCGAGATGATGACTTTTTTTATGACAATGCCTTCGTCATTTTGAATTTTTAATGTGTAAATACCTGGTATTAAACCACCTACCTGTAACTTGATCAAGCCACTTTCATCTGAAAGCTGCCGGGTTTTTAAGGCTGATTTACCATTGATGGCATAAAGACTTATTTCTTGTTCCGACCTTGCTCCCTCTTCAAGATCCATCACCAAAGAAAGTTCTGATTTTGCGGGATTGGGGTAAAACTTGAGTAAGCCCGCACTTTTAACCTTAATGTCTTTTACAATTTTAACCTTACACTTTTCTCCCGTTGGCGTAGTTCTGATAATGGTTATGCATATATCATACTCTCCCTTTGTCGGAAAGGTGTGGGTTATGGATGCATTCCCTATCGAAATCATGCTGGTGCCATTGTAGAAAAAGTCCCAGATTACCATGTCGCAATCAGTAAGGTTTCCTATGGGCGTCATGGTCACACTGGTTCCGTTGATGGTACATTGGATGCCCAGGTTGGCCTGGTACTCAAATTCCTCATCGCATTTACATTCTGTTGCAACATTGCAGGGAGGCAACACCACAATGGTCTTAAACTGACAGCACGAGGTGGAAATATTGTTGGCTTCATTGTGCAAGGTTGTGATGATACACAAGCTGTCGCCTGCCACAGCAGGTGGGCCTACAAGGAAACTTACCGGCCCATACACTCCGCCCGGAGCTAGCCCACCCGTGAAGGTAAATTGGGTCTGGTAAGGATTTAACAATGGATCATTAAATGTTATGGATGCACTGTATATAGTATCAACATTTGTGTTGTGAAAGTACATGGATACAAGCCATTGACCATCTTCGGTGCATTTTATGGTGATATCATCATAGTAGCCACAATCTCCGGGGCACAGCAACTCAAAGCTATCGGTGCAGCTTGTTTGTAACTCACCGCCATTGTCTATCATCCATTTTAATATGTAAGTTGTATAAGCCTCTGTACCACTTTCAATACAAAACTCAGGCAGTGAAAGGGTGTCCAAAGGAATGGGCCCTCCTTCATAGACTAAGGTAAACTGCGTGGCCGATAGACTAAAGGTCGACCATTCGGATGTAGGCAGATTGTTGAGCGTGATCACTGCATTTGTATCTATAGCACAAATCTGCATGCCATAATACAAATCTCCGTTGTGGTAGTTGTTTACCACCAGGCGGTAGCAGCAGGAATCTTCTTCATTGACCACAATGTTTTCTAAATATACACTATCGCATGGAGCACAGCCCGGAATGAAAATGCAGTGTAATGAATCCATTGAACAACACGCTGCATTTGGATTTTCTGACGGATTGTCAGCATGAACGGTGAGACCAAAACAGAAATCCTGGTTGGCTAGTCCCGATCCTGAAAGCAGGAAGTTGAAGGTCTGACAGTTGCCCGGTGCCAATGGTGTTGCGCTCAGATTGATAAACGGTGGTGTCAAGGTGGCACCTGCCGGCAGGAGATTGTTCAATTGGATGTATTCAATGGCAAACGCATTGTAGGGTGAATTACATATGGTTACCTGGTAGTGATAGTCATCGGTGCCGGGAATACAGTAAAGTGTGTCCTTACTGATGTAAACACAATCGTCGATTGGACATTCTACTTCTACTGAATCCATACATAGTTTTTCATCATCGGGTCCTATCCAATTAAAGTAGATTACCAGTGGGCTTTCAATTGCCTCTTCAAAACATACTTCTGCTATATTATTACTTGCCCCTGTTGGCAACGGACTTCCGGAGGTGTTGTTGCCTAATATAAATGAAGAAGCTGTAGATGCGGTTTGCATCCAGCCAGTAGCAATACTGCCCGAGGTAATAGAAATATTGCCCTGTGTTGTCCATGCCTGCAGATAAATAAGGGAGTCCAGATTGTTTTCTACTGAAATTGAAAAGCAACAATCATCAAGTGTAGGGTCAGCTGCTTCAAGAAAAACTTCTGTATCGGTTGAGTCGCAGCACGGCACTACAACCAGAATTAGGGTATCTGAAGTTGCAGTGCAGCCAAATGTGTTGGTGGCTGTCAATGAATAACTTCCACTTTGGGTTATCTCCAGACATTGCATGGTTTCTCCGGGTATGGGGGTCCCATTGAAATTCCATTGATAGGCATTCATGCCCACTGGACCACAAAGTGTATCTGGGTTGCATATCTCATAACATCCGGTGGGCAATTCACAAAAATCAGGAAGTGGGTTGATCACAATACTGGCGTCATCTTTGCATCCCGATATCGTATCTGTAGCATAAACGGTGTAAGTGCCGGCCTGAATGGCAATGATGGATGCCGAAGTACTGCCTGTACTCCACAGGAAGGCAATGTTGGCAGGGGGCGTTGCTACAGCATTGAGCAGGGTAGGGCTGCCTTCACAAAGGTTGCCGGAGATTACATTGATCACTACTGTGGGTGAACTTAATGTGTCTATGACCCACCATGGAGACACTGCGCTGCAACCATTGGCATCCGTGATTACTACGTATACACTGTCCTGGAAATTGTTGGTGCATACCTGATAATTGCTTCCAATGGCAAACTGAATTGTATCGCCGTTGGCATCAAACCACTGATAATTGAAATTGAAACCAAGTTGGGCAGATAATACTATACAACCTGAATCGCAAATAACATGTGGCCCTGTAATGACGGCATTGGGAAGGGGGCATACATTGACTTCTACCGAATCAGGTACAGCTGTACATCCATTGGCATCTGTAACTGTAACAGCATAAGTACCACTTGAAGTCGCATAAATTACCTGGGTAGTGGCCCCATTTGACCAATTGTATTGCCAGGCAGAAGGGGCTGTGAGGGTGACCGTATCACCAGCACAGATTTTTAATGAAGGACTAAATGAGATGGTATCCGGCATAAATTCCGGGTAAACCAGGACCATCAGATTGGCCGTGTCTTTGCAATTGTATATATCTGTTATGATAAGGCTGGTATTGTAGTTATTGCCATTTGCATAGGCATGGCTCGGATTCATTCCGCCATTGTTGGACATGTCACCAAAATCATACAAATAATTTAATACTCCGCTACCACCGGTATAGGTAAAAGCAACTGCATCGCCTACACAAGCCGGATTGGGCATTGCCGTATAAGCTACATTTACCGGACCCAATACTGCCACAGTTATCATTTTCTGCACCATGCAACCATTGGCATCGGAGATGGTGAGTGTGACATTGTAATTACCCGCGGCATTGTAGCTGTGCAATGGCATTACGCCAGGCATGGTAGTGGTAAATGTGCCTGCATCCCCAAAGTTCCAACTCCACTGGGTAATGGGATTGCCGGGCAAATACGTTGAAAAATCCGTAAATTTTACTTCCCTGCAATTAGAAGTATATTGGTAGTCAAAATCAGCTGCCAATGGCACGGATACTGCTTTGCAGGTAGTAAGTTGGCACTGCCCCGTGCCTGTATTGTTGGGCACACTATAGGTAAAACATGCCAGGTAATTGCCCGCCGTGCCATACTGATAAACAGGTGCTATGGGACCCGGATTGATGACCATACCTGAAGGATCACCATAAGTCCAGGACAGGGGCGTAATGGCGGCGCCAGTATTGGTATAACTGAAATTGATTTGATTGCACAGTGGGGAATTGGCTGTAGCATTGACCGTTACGGTATGCACGGCAGGTATGCAACCACCCCCACCACCGCCACCACCGGTGCAGGTAGAATGTATAACTGTGATGCTATTGCTCCATGCCATACAGCCGGTCATATTGTCCATTACTTTTACATTATAGGTAAATAAGCCTGGTGTAGAGGCGGGACCTGCAGTGTGCGTAAATACGGCCATGGTGGCTCCCATTACGGGTGACCCATTGCAGTACCATTGATAGGTATAGTTCATATTGGTAAGCGCGGTTAGGGTCACAGTGGCGCCGGTAGTAGGCACACATATGGTCAGCGGACTGGCTGTAGATATACTGGCTACAGGTGCAGGCAGGGCATTGACATTGTAACTATCTGTCGATTGACAGCCATTGAAGTCAGTGGTTGTTACTACATACAAGCCGGCATTGTATGCCCAGATCGGTGTTCCTGCACCACCGGGGCTCCAACTTGCAGCATTATAAGGCCCGGGGCCCGCCGATAGTTGTACACTGTCACCGGGACACAGTTGGCCCAATTGACTTATGTTGGCAGGAATTGGCGCATTGAGTGTAGCCATTTGTCCTTTGGAAAGGCTGTCATTACATATTTTGACCGTACACATCAGGTTGATGGTTATGGGGTTGTTGTTCCATTGGATGGTTACCGTAGACGTTCCCTGTCCGCTAATGATGCTGCCACCAGAGGGTGGATTCAAACTCCAGTTGTATGTAGTTCCCGTCGGTTGCGCAGGCAGTATGGTATAATTTTGTTGAGAATTGGTACAAAATACACCGGGAGGCAGTACCAATGGCCCATTCAGGGCTTTGGCGGTGACAGGGCAATTGATGTAAGAT
Organism: uncultured Bacteroidota bacterium; assembly: GCA_937870795.1. GTDB lineage: Bacteria > Bacteroidota > Bacteroidia > Chitinophagales > Saprospiraceae > JADKBO01. Next base: position 9,513 of record CALMWS010000442.1, read on the forward strand.
GACATGCAATAGGGTGTGCTCAGTTCGGTAACTTTCACAGACAAACTGTAAGGCCCGGTATTGTTCCAGGTTACAGATATAGGGTTGCCTGTAAATGAAGTAGGTGTTCCTCCTGTGACTATCCAATCGAACTGTACTCCTGTTTGCGATGACCATGCTGTATACAATTCTGTATCTCCGGGGCAAATTGTTTTTTCCCCACTAATGCTATCGGGAGGTGCCAGGCTTTTGACCTCAAAACTAAAACATAGGGTATCGTTGCAAAACAGAGTTGGGTCATTGGGGTAAACACAAATTCGGTAAAAACCCGGATTGGCAAAGCTGGGGGTTATGGCCTGGTTGCTGATCATAGGAAAGCCACCTACGGCAGGACTGATGGTCCAGGTAAATCCAAGTGGGGCCGCATTCATATCGGTTGAAAAATAAGTTGGCGTATTGACACAGATACTGGTAGGTGTAGGGTATAAGTTGTATTCCGGCCTTATTAAAACATTTTTATCTGCAACACCCTTACAATCTTCTTCACTGTGACCCGGCAATCCCTGAAGGAAAGGATTCCAGTAATCTACATGGATACTTCCCGCAGAACCTGCACCCCACATGATGACTACCTCGTGTGTTGAATCACCCGACACAATCATTCCGCCGGTAACGGTCCAGTCGTAAATGGTGCCATTCCATTTGGGCAAGGTATAGGTCTCTTTTGATCCCGCACACACGGCCATATCGCCCGCTATTTGGGATACAGAGCTGATGACGGGCACTACTGCGGTAACCGGTTTTTCACACCAAATAGCAGGATTGCAGTTGTCCAATTCAAGGGTAACATTGCCATAGGGGCCCATAGGCCATACAACACAAATGGTATCGGTACCCTGACCGGTAATGATGGTAAGGGTATCACCATCGGCTTCGGTGATCGTCCATATGTAATTGCAGCCGGTAGCATCGGTCCAATACTTGGAGGTGTCTCCTTCACATAAGGTGGAAATCCAAAAAATATTTGGGCCGGGCAAATCGTCAACGGTTATGATCATCTGTGCAGTATCGGTGCAGCAACAGAGCGGATTGCCCATGTTGTCATAATTGTCATTGGTAGCATATAAGGTGACGGTATAAGTTCCGGGTGTATTGTACACGTGCGTAGGATTGGTGGCCGTACTGTTGTTGCCGTCGCCAAAATCCCAGTAATAAGATGAGGCTCCGGTACTGGTATTGATAAAGGAAATAGGACTGTTATTGCACACACAATTCATCATAGTAGTAAATGATGCGATGGGTGCTGTCAGCACTTCGATGCAAAAGGTAGTGGTTGTTGTGGTAGCTCCAATGGTGGTCATTAAGGTAAGGGTAGTAGGTCCCGGGTTGGCCCAGGTCACCACTACCTGGTAGGTGTTGGCCGGTCCGGAGATGGTGCCTCCTGCTCCGGCGGTCCATAGATAATTTGCATTGGGATCATTGTTGACAAAGTACGTGATGGGTGTATCCTCACAGGCATGGTAAATTTTTTTACCGTTTCCAGCTCCTGCTGACCCGCCTACTGGTTCCGATAAATCTACCAATGTACAATTGGGTTTTGGGCATTTGATGGTGATAAATACCGTTGCAGCAATGGGTGAATTGGGAATTTTGTACCGGATTATGTAATCACCACACGGACACGAGTCTGCATTGGGAAAATAAGTAAGGATGCCTTGTTGGGAAAGCTCAAAGCATGGACTTTGCCCAATCATCATAACGGGTCCCTGAAAAAGATCGTTGAGGGTTACATCTACACTCATAGACTCTCCCTGTGTAAAGCACAAGGTGTCATTCTTAAGTTCCTGGGCCTGCAAATGCAAAGCACCCAATAGGAAAATAGTAAAATATAAGATTCGTGTTTTCATTTCAAAGGTTTTAAAGTCAGGAGACCCTGGTTAAAAAGAAATATTGGCGTAAGGATTGGTATTGGTGTTGAGATTAGCCACTGTAATAATCGTTGCCAGCTTGTTGCTGCCAGCGATGCTAAATGCATTTACCAAATTGCCGGATGCTGTATTTTTGATGATGAGCCAATCTGCTCCCGTGATTTCATAGCCGATGGCATTGTCGCTACTGTTGTTGTTTTCCAACTTCCCGCCGTTGAAAGAACTGTAAAACCCGTTGCCCGTATTGCTGTCGGCTACATTGTCATGCAATACAACATCCTGGCCGGCTTCATAGCCATGCTGGCCGTTGAGCTTCGACAAATTGCCATATGCAAAACCCGCATTACTGATGTAAAAGCCCGAAAAGCCATTAGATGATGCTATACAATTGTGAATCTGATTATGGTTGCCTGCCCTAATGCCATAATGAGTGTTTTGGAAAGAGTTCACATTGGCAATGATGCTTTCTGCGCCTGTGATCACTCCCTGGTCGCCATTGGAACTACATACACTTTGTGTTATTTCACAACGATTTTCACATTCTATGCCAGTGTCGAGATTAGCAGAAGCTGTACAGTTGCTAACACGGCTCTGATTGCCGGTATCCAGACCATCTAGTCCGTTGCTTAGGGCATGGCACTGCTCTAAGGTACAGGCATCCCCGCATACAAGTCCATCTCCGCCATTGTTGAGCAGTTGCAAATTGAGGCCAACAAAGGAATTGGCAGTAGCAGCTGAAATGCCGTCTTCACCCCAACCTTGGATGTAGCCGTTGTATATGGTTACACCGGTTCTGGTGCCAGAAACGGTGATGCCCGAAGATGTATTACTTGGATTGCCATTGATTGAAAAGAAATTTAAGTCGATGCTAACATTATTGGCCTGGATGGTAATGCCCACTGTACCAGACAATTTTTGGGTAACAATGTAAGAGCCAGACTGTGTAATGGTAAAAGGCAATTGATTGATGGGGATCTTGTAAGCAGCTGAGACTCCCGGCGGTCCTGACAACAAGGCAGTCCAAACAGGAATAGCAGGACTGCCTGAGTTGTAGTAAAATCCGGGTTGACTGTCATTTTGGTAAATCATCAAGCCATTAGCAGGATTGGCAATTGCATCTCTTTGTCCGGCATCCATTCTCGGAATCAGCAAACCCTTGTCGTTGGATTTTATATCCATGGCACTCGACGGATCGGGTTGGGTAGTGTATACTCCGACCTGGCAAAGTGCAAATCGGCAGAGCAATAGAAGGAAGAGTAAAATTAAATGTCTCATATGCAGCAAAGATTGTTGTCGTTATAACAATCCGTTTACTTGATCCCCCATCTCCACTATTGAACAGGGTAAATTGAAGTCAAATTGCTTTGAATGAGCCTTTGAATTCTCTTCAGACCTAACTTTTCCTACCTATGGATCAAACCACGAAAATTGTAAAAGTTAAAGTTAATATTAAATTTGAAATTATCTTATTTATACAAAAATAATTTGGTAATAATAATTTTGACTGCCCTAAAAGGATAGTTATTAGATACTTCACATAATATTTATTTGTTTTAACGAATGATCAATAAACCAATCCTACAGCGCCTGCCCTTTTTCGAGTTTCATGATGGCTTCTTTTAAAATTCTGATGTTTGCTTCACCGGGGGCTTGTTTGAGTGCTTCTCTGGCATGTTCCAGGGCTTCTTTCAACTTGCCTTGAGCTGAAAGCCCGCGCATCATTCCTGCATGAGTAGGCCAGGCTCCATCGTTTTTGGTGAAGTTAAATTGAAATATTTCCATGGCTTTGTCAACCTTATTTTGGGCTAACAATTGCCTGCCATAGTTGTGAACTTCTGCTGGTTTTGCATTTTGAAGGGCTGTATTTACCACGGTTGCTGCTTCCTGTTCTCTGCCCATTTTTTCAAGCAGTCCTGCTCTGATGGCGATGGCCTCAAATCGTTCGATGCCGCCCAACGCCGGGCTTACAGCTGTTTCTATCCAGGTTAGGGCCTGGGTATAATTTACCTCGTGGGTTAAGCACCAACGCGCAGCAGCCTCAAGACTTGCAGGATCAAAGCCCATGGCACCGCTCATTTGCGATTGAATGGATGCAAGGGTTGTTGCATTGAGATCTACTCCTATGGTCATGGGTATCTTCCAATTTTCCCATAAAAGCGAAAGTTCCATTTGATCTTCACTCTTTGCTTCAAAGACATAACTGAGCCTTTCGGTAAAACTCTGATTTTTTAATTGTCGGCTGCTTACTCTCAAAGCATCGAGCGAAGCATTGTAAAAATAACTGCCCCATTCCCCGGTATTTTTATTAAATATAAGGGTAACGCTGTCTGCTTCAAGGGCAATAAAAAAGGCGTATTTTCCGGCATCCAATGACTTGCCGTTGATGGTCACAGCTGTGCTAAATGAAATGGTGGTGCATTCATTGGCTCCAGCCCTCCAGGGTGAGGCTACCTCTGAACCGTAACCCAGGACTTTAAAACCATAGTGGGCTATTTCCGTTCCCCAGATTTGTCCGGTTCTACCCCTCACGGCTGGGGAGTTGTAGTTGACTTCTACCTCGGTAACCCCAATTTTTTGTGCGGTTTTTCGGCTGAGGTTGACTCCATCAGGAATGCGTAAAAGCTGCGCATTGACCGTGGGTATCATAACCAATGCAGTAAGGATCAGCAAAGCTGTGTTGGTTTTGAATGTGGACATTTGTGTTTTTACTTAATAACGGCAGATGATGCCGGGGTGTGAACATGCTGACAAAAATCAACATCTTTTACCCGGGTCAAAATGTAAAAAATGGGTTGGGATGGCTATTTTTAAGCAAATATTGAGGATGAAAACTAAAAACATTGCCTTGTGGATGCTATGGATGTTTAGTGCTGTCAGCTTGTGGGCCCATACAGAATCTGATACCAGCCATCACAAGGGCCTGTTGTTTGGCCTGGCATTTGGCGGAGGCAACATCCACCTCAAAACACAAACCACTTCAAAAAGTGAAGCAGTCCTTTCGTTGCCCAACATCAAATTTGGCTATTGGCTCAATACCCGTACTTCGGTACATTTCCTCATGCCCGGCGCAGTTTACAACCTAAAAAGTACCGACCGGATTTTTGAAGCATTTCAGGTGGGTGTAAGCAGGTGGATCAGCCCTCGGTGGTGGGTGTTGGGAGCCACCGGCCTTACTTTTGATGCAGGTGCATTTTATACCGTCGACAAACTATCTCAGATCAAAGCCAACACAGGACTTCCCTCCTTCTCTGTTGGCACTGGCTATGAAATCTGGACAAAAGGCCAGTATGGCATTGACCTTCAATACCGCTTCTTTTATGGTCGATCCAATCTCGACAATGGGGATCATAGGATAGGTATGGCCCATGTGTTCTTGTTGGGGTTTAACTTGTATTGAAATAATCGAGTTAAACAAGTTATAAAAAAATATAATTTGTAAAATATTAATAATTAGATAAATATTTCGATTATAGTTTCATTATTAACAACATAGCACTTGTTTCTTTTCTGTATATTTAAGACGGTACATAAAATTATTTGACACTTATTAAAAAATCCTATATTTTTACAAACCAATGAAAAATTTTATAAGTTGAATTGTATTTAATTTGATTTATTTACGAACGCACCCAAATTTTTTTTAACATGAATAAACATGAGTTTTTAGCTGCGCTCCAAAGTGAAATATTGGAATATAATAAGATTATAGCTACAGAAAAAGGTGATTGGATTGTAAAAGGATTTATTGACATATATAAGAATATTTATACAATATCTGTTGACACAAAAGTTGTTTCAAAAGTAATTGAATTGCTGTTAATACCAGCTTTTGAGAAATTTGCAAAACAGAATGACTTGACTTTAGAAAACCAGTCGAAACAAAATTTTTATCCAGATTTAACTTTCATTTCAAATAAATCAGGAGAAAAATTTGCTGTGGATGTTAAGAGTACAGTCAAGGATAGTGGAAATAATATCAAAGGAATGACTTTGGGAACATTTCAAGGATATTTTAGAAATAGAAATAGCAACATTGGTGAATCGATATCATATCCCTATAATGATTATTCTTGCCATATTGTTTTAGGTGTAATATACTCTCAAGTGGCAGATAAGCCAAATGAGAAGGATGTTTACAGTTTAGCTGAAATAGAAAGTATTGAATCCGTAATCAAAGATTTCCAATTTTTTGCCCAGCCAAAATACAAAATTGCATCTGCAATCAAAGGCAGTGGAAATACCAGAAATATAGGGTCAACGAGGATAATAAGTGAACTAATGGATGGGACAGGAATTTTTTCCAAACTGGGAGAAGAAGTTTTCGATGATTACTGGATGTATTTTGTTGATGAGCAAAGCTCAAAAGAAAAAAACATACCGAGGCCTTATACTAACCTAAAATCTTATTTGGATTACAAGGAGAGAGGGTTAGAATCGCTCCATTCTAATAAAGATATTATTGAAAAATTAAAAGAAGAAGAACCCGAAAATGAAATTGATTAAGAAAGTAGTTGTTCCACCAATAAAGAGCCAAGGAATCAAAACTAAATTGGTGCCTTGGATATTGGATATCGCCCCTAAAGTATCTGGAAAATGGATTGAACCTTTTTTAGGAACAGGTGTAGTTGCCTTAAATTCAGGATTTAAGGAAGCTATTCTGAATGATACTAATCCCCATATAATAAATTTTTATAAAGGCATTCAGAGTAAAACGATTACTGCTTCTTTAATGAAGCAATATCTTGAGAAAGAAGGTGATTTATTAAGCAAAGCTGGTAATAATGGATACGAGCACTATTTAAATGTAAGGGCAAGATTTAATAGTGGCGAATATTCACCTTTTGATTTCATTTTCTTGTCAAGAGCAGGGTTTAATGGAATGATGAGGTTTGGTAAAAAGGGAAATTGGAATATTCCTTTTTGTAAAAAGCCTGATAGATTTGCCCAAGCCTATATTACAAAAATTACGAATCAGGTTACTATGGCCGAAAAAATTATTCAGCCTACACCGGATTGGATTTTTTGCAATAAGTCTTTTTCTGAAATAATACCATTAGCATCTGAAAACGATCTAATTTATTGTGATCCTCCATATTTCGGGAGACATGTTGACTATTATAATGGATGGACAGAAAAAGATGAGGAACTTTTATTTAATTTGCTCTCAAACACTAAAGCAAAATTTATTTTGTCAACTTGGCACCATAATGACTGGAGAGAAAATGAAATGATAGACAAATTTTGGAAGAAATTTAATATAGTTACAAAAGATCATTTTTATCATAATGGTGGCAGTATAGAAAATCGACGTACAGTAGTTGAAGCTCTTGTTTGTAATTTTAATATAGATAAAATTGATAAGCATAACCACGGCATAAAATCGATGCAAAAACCCAAACAATTGGAATTGGACTTGAATGAACAGTTGAAATATTAATTTAGGTTTATTGATATTCCCTCAACAAACAATTCAAATCATTTCATAAGGCAGGCGTAGAAGCATTCCATTCACGAATTTATGCTGGTGTCCATATGAGAAAAGCCTGTGAAGATGGCTTCGAACTTGGCAAATGTGTGGCCAACAGCATCATCGATAAAATACAGTTGGAAGAATAAAATCAACTAACACGGATTCTGGGTTTTAGGCTCCTGCAAAAGCGTGGGGGCCCAATATGTTTACAACAAATCTTTTATCTTATTTATTCCACGTGCACTGAGGGCATTAATAATTTTTAGGAATAAGATCCCGGTGATGTATGCATCTCCTTCTGCAGTGTGACGGGCAAAGGGGGTTATGTCAAAACGCTTGCACAAATGATCCAATTTGTATTCCTTGCCAGGCAATGATTGGGGTTGCATGGGATTGTCGAGTCGCCTGCAAAGCATAGCCGTGTCGAGGGTTTTGTTCATGATCTTTCCCGCCCCCAAATTTTGCAATTGCTGGTTGAGTAAGGCAATGTCGAAGGCAATGTGGTGTCCCACTACTATGGCAGAACCGATGTATGAAAGCAACTGCGGCATAGCTTCTTCTATTGTTAAGGCTGTATTTTTCTCTTTGATAATGCCATGTATAGCCACTTCTGCCTCCGATGGATTGGAGCCCACAGGTAGATGGATGACCAATGCATCATCAACACAGAACGAACGATTGCTGATTTTGATGGCTCCAATTGACAAAAGTTGTGATTGTGTAGGTTCCAGTCCGGAAGCCTCTGTATCCAAAACCACAAATTCCTGAGCTTCGATACTTTTTTTTGATTCTGGCATTTGATACGAAGCCAGATACTGTTGGTAGTATGGAGGGTATGTCCTTTGCCGGCCATGCCCGGAAAATATTTTTTTGATAAACTGCCTTATCATAACCTACCTCCGAGTTGAAAACGATGTTTGATCAGTTGCTGTACTTCATCGATGGGTACAAAGGCATTGCGCAGCTGCAATTTTGTCATTTTATCGAGTCCATCGGCCTGGATGTACCTGCCGCTATCTTTGTGGTGCAAACCAGAGAGTGCCCGTATGCGGAGCAATACCTCGTATGCATCAGCAGCCATTTGATACAGGTCGGCATTTTCGGGTTCTGTATTGGCAAGTTTCTGATACCTTTTCACCGTATTGTTTTCACCACCAATTCGGTGTGATAAGACCAAAAGTCTCGCTGCATCTACCAGGGGCATCATTGCCCTCAGTTTGATGTCGAACTCATTTTTGTGTTCCCCATTTTTTTCTACTACAAACTTTCGAAAGAAGCTCAGGGGTGCGGGGTTTTCCAGCGCATTCTTGGCGAGCAGGTGCAGAAACAATTCATGTCGGTCAAATAGTGAAAAAATGTATTGGGTAAGTTCTCCAGCCAATGCATGGTTTCCGTATACAGGGCGATAATCAAAAAATATAGTACACATCATGACCTCCTTTTCCCCGGGTTGGGTGACCCATTTGTAAAACAGGGATTTCCACTCATCCAGAGAAAGACAATAAGAAGCATTACTTGCCATCATGAGGGCTGGGCAATATTCAAAACCTATTTTGGCCAGATAGTCATTGACTTTTTGTGCAAAGGGCAGCATCAAGTTGCGTACCTCGGCAGCCGGTAAGGAGGAGGTGAATACGAGCGCATTGTCCTGGTCTGTGCGTAGCAGCTGTTCTTCCCTTCCTTCGCTGCCCAGACTAAGCCAACAGTATTGGATGTGGCTTAGGTCGGGTGTTTCTTTTTCAGCCAGGTTGATACATCTGCGAATCAACTCATCATTGAGCTGGGATACAACCTCGGTAATAAAATCAATGGAAACCTCCTGTTCGAGGTATCTCGACATTAGCGTTTCAATTCTATCTCGCAGCAGGCACAACTGATCTACCTCGGTAGCAGTTCGTATTTGTCTGATCAGAACAGTTGGGTTATTGCCCTGCTGTACTACAAGATCGTGTTCCGAAATAATGCCCAACACAGCAGTATCAGTCTCTCCGTTATGGGTTACCACCAGGTGATTGATGTTTTTTTTGACCATGGCCATTTGAAGTTCAGCCGCTGACAGTCCGGGGCTGACACAAAAAACCGGTGTCGACATGATTTTATGTACGCCATCATCCACCGGGATATTGCCCGCCACCACTTTGCTTCGCAGATCTTTGTCGGTAACTATGCCCAAAGGGTGGAGTTCATCATTACATATCAGGATAGAACCCACGGCACGATCCGTCATGGTCTGTGCTGCTTTTTTAATAGTAGTTTCAGGCGAGCAGTAAACTACTCCGGTATGGTGATGGATGGTAAATATTTCCGTAAAATTGGCGTGGTGGTTAGATGTATTTTCGTTTCTGTAATTGACAACACCACTGGCAAAATGTGCAGCCATGTAGCGGGCTACCCTTGCATTGACCTCCATCTGGCGGAGAAAAAGGGTAGCGGGTATGCCATACAGGATTGAATCTTCGGTAGCAACAGCTTTAAGCAGGTAAGGAGAATTGGCCAGAAAGGGTCTGATGCCGAGAGCATCTCCCTCATCGCAACGATCTGCAAGCGATTGGTCTTCGCGGTAAAGGCTGATCGCCCCTGTTTGCACCACATAAAAATGGCTGCCAATGGACTCTCCAATTTGAAACAATACAGTACCGGAAGGGAGGTACCTCACCCACACCTGTTCTGATAAGGCCATCAATTCTTCCTGCAGTAAAAATGAAAATGGGGGGAAATCTCTCAGGAAAGTATATACACGATGAACAATTTCATTTTTCATTTTGAAGTCGTTGAATCTTTGAACAAAAGTAAATATAAGGCGGTGATATGAACCAAATCAAATATATAAAGTTAAATATGTACATATTACGATATAATTGTTGAACTTTGTAGGATGAAGAGTCATTTTGATTTAGAATTTTTAGAACAGGCAACAGAAAAGCTGAAAGCAATGGCCCATCCCATTCGTTTTGTCATCATTGAAATGCTTTCCAGAGAAAATGAACTGACGGTTACTGACATTCACGAAAAACTGGATATCGAACAAGCCGTAGCATCTCACCACCTTCGCATCCTTAAGAATCAAAATGTTGTAAAAGTGAGCCGCGATGGCAAAAACTCCTTTTACAGCCTTACTTCTACCTCTTTTTCCCAGATCATTGACAATATGATTGCGGCAGGGTGATACCCAACACCCATTTACTGTTAAATTTGGTTCAATCAATAAATGCGGATTAGTTCCAAATAATATTTGGCATTTTATCAAATATTGTACTAATCTATCAATTTTCA
>CALMWS010000443.1 GCA_937870795.1 uncultured Bacteroidota bacterium
GGTGTACCAGATGTATTGCCTGCATTCCTGCCAGATGACTGGAAGGGACCCGCTGTATTGTTGATATTTGTATTTATCATATCTTCCTTTTTAGACAACATAGCCGCAGCGATGATTGGTGGTGCCATTGCCATTGTAGTTTTCAATAACAAAGTTCACGTTGGCTATATAGCAGCCCTTGTAGCTGCCAGCAATGCCGGAGGATCAGGTAGTATTGTGGGTGATACTACCACTACTATGATGTGGATTGATGGCGTAAGTGCATTTAATGTAATTCATGCCTATGTTGCCGCCGTAGTTGCACTCTTGATAATTACCTGGTTTGCTGCCAGACAACAGGATGCTTACCAGCGCATCACCAAGGATGCAAAGCCTGGAGTAAATATCGATTGGATGCGCATTGTTATAGTGGTAGCCATGTTGGTTGGTGCCATTTTGAGCAATATCTGGTACGATATGCCCGCCCTTGGCGTTTGGCTTGCCATTTTATTGGGAGCATTGGTCCGAAAGATGCCATGGGATGAGGTAAGTGCTTCCCTCAAGGGTACTATTTTCCTCCTCTGTTTGGTAACGGCAGCTTCTTTGATGCCGGTTGAAACATTGCCGGCAGCTTCATGGTTGACAGCATTTATTCTGGGCTTTGTTTCGGCGGTATTCGACAATATACCTTTGACCAAGCTATGCCTTGAACAAGGCCATTTTGACTGGGGCATGCTGGCCTATTCCGTTGGTTTTGGAGGCTCCATGATCTGGTTTGGGTCTTCAGCAGGTGTGGCCATTACCAATAAATTCCCGCAGGCTAGGAATGTTAAAAATTGGGTAGTACAGGGCTGGCACGTGATAGCCGCGTATATCATCGGTTTTTTTGTACTATACTTTATCATGGGTTGGGAACCTGCTGATAACAAGTTGCACAAAGAACCGGCCTCTAAATGTCCTGGTACAGAGTGTAAGGCAAGGGACAACGCACCTTCATTGGAGTAAAACCCATAATCAACTATTCCAAATTAAATACAGATGCAAAGGCGTGGTGATCCGACAAGGTAGCCACGCCTTTCATTTCAACTGCATTGTGCAATATGTTGATGCACTTTTTCCCCTGGTTTTTAAAAAAAATATAGTCCAGTTTTTGATTGCCCTCTGAGCTGTTGCAATATTTATTGCTCTCCGGGTGGATGGTGTACCATTGCTGAGCCTTTGAATAATGTTGCACCGCATCGTTGAAATGCCAGCAGGATTGGAGCATTGAATAGACATCATTGGGAAATTTCATTTTATTGTTAGAAAGACCCGGATGGGCAATATTAAAATCACCAGCCATCACAATTGGAAGCTGTAGATCCAAACCCTCCAGTACTTCCATCATGTATTTTATCTGGCTCAAACGAATGGCTTCGTCGTTTCGGGAAGGGCCAGAATACAAATGTGTATTGACCACCCATATTTTACCGGAAGGCAAATCAATTTTTGTCAGTAAAAATCCTTTAGCCCCAATCTTTTCCTCCCATCGCATGCCAGGAAAGACTGGGTATTCGTAGAATTTTTCTTCTTCTATTGGAAAGACAGAAAAAGTAGCCAGGCCGCCATGGCAGTCTTTATACACAAAAGGAATAATAGATTGGGAGCAGTTGTAATCGGATCCATAGTGGTATTGATTTTTAAATTTCTCAAGATTCTGACTTCTGAAATAAACTGAAAACACTTCCTGCAGGCACAAAATATCGGGCTGACGCTTCATGATAGAATCTGCCATTGAGGGAAAACGAAGATCATCTTCATGTCCTGGCAAAAAGACAGGCAAGCCCCACACATTGTAAGTTAAAATCTTATAAGCCTTTTCAGAGTGAATGGAAATTTCTACTTTTTTTGGCAAGTTTTGAATTAGGCCATCACTGTTGACAGAATGGGGAATAAAATATAACAACATCAGTAATAGGTACATAAACTTAAAATTTGTTACAGCAAAATTGAGGAGTTAACGTAAGGCTGACCTTAAAGTTATGTTTTCATATTATTATTAATCCTAATATTATTTTAAAACAAGGTTAAGAGGTTATCCTTAGAATTGACCTAAACTTTGCAATGCGTTAACCATTTGAAAACATTGAAATCCGAACTTTGTACAAATCAATACTGAATGAAGATTTTATATGCAGTGCAGGCGACCGGTAATGGACACATCAGCAGGGCGATGCAATTATTACCCTATCTGGAAAGACATGGAACGGTTGATTTTTTTATGTCGGGTGATAATGCAAGCTTAGCCCTCAATGGCAATGTCAAATACAGAAGCAAAGGATTGAGTCTGTATTACACCCAATGTGGTGGCTTAAACTATTGGCAAATTTTTAAGAAAAACAAATGGACAAGGGCTATGAAAGAAGCGCGCGACCTTCCTGTAAATAAGTATGATCTGGTCATCAACGATTTTGACTACATAACAGCAGAGAGCTGCAGGATTCATAAAAAGAACAGTCTTCATCTGGGCCACCAGGCAAGTTTCATTAGTGAACAGACCCCAAGGCCAGATAAAATCAGTAGCGTTGGAGAGTTTATATACAAGCATTATTGTAATACCAGTCACTTCCTTGGTTTTCATTTTGAATCTTATGATTCCTTTATTTTACCCCCTGTAGTAAAAAAAGAAATTACAGAGGCAGAGGTTTCTGATCTGGGGCACATCACTGTCTATCTGCCGTCTTACCAACGTAACTGCCTTGAAAGTCAGTTTTTGATGTTAAAAAACCAACTCTTTCATTGGTTTTTGCCTTGTATAAAACAACCCTATCGGGAAGAAAATATCATTTACTATCCCATTGATAGCACCTTCTTCAATCAAAGTTTAGTTACATGCCATGGTTTAATCACAGGCGGAGGATTTGAGACTCCCAGTGAAGCTATGTTTCTGGGGAAAAAATTGATGTGCATCCCTATAAGAGATCATTACGAACAAAAGTGTAATGCAGCGGCGCTTCAGAAGTTGGGCGTTTACACCTTGCCCAATGCTGATAGTCCTACCTTTTACAACCAAATCAGACATTGGTTAGCAGAGGGCCAGACCATTTCCTTACCGTCAATCAACAATATAGAAACTACCGTTGAGCGCGCGTTGACCATCATGGAAATAGCCAATAATGAAACGCTGAAAATAAGCTGAGCATACTTTAACATACAATAACAGATAGAATTCGGTTTTTTGTCCTAACTTGCTCTGCAGAAAAGATTGTTGTGGGAAAAATAAAAGTCGCTTTTTTCGCTGATATGCTGGTCGAAAACTTTGATGGAGCTGCCAGAACGATATATCAGATTATCAAAAGAATTGACACCGAAAAGTATGAGTACTTTTTCATTACCGGCAGTGCTCCTGCAAGCAACTTTCCTTACAAATATTACCTGGTACCCAGCGTTGATATTCCCAAAAATGAGGATTATAAATTGGCCATACCCGCTCTGTCTTTTTTTGAGATGAACAACGCCATGTTGATTTTTAAGCCGGATGTAATCCATATATCTTCGCCTTCTTTTTTGGGCAGGTATGCACTCGATTATGCAAGGGCCAATAAAATTCCGGTGCTTTCCATTTACCATACCCATTTCATATCTTACATAGACTACTACTTCAAGGATGCGCGATTGCTTATTGATGCGGTTAAGGCATTTGTCATATCGAGGAACAAGTCGTTTTATAATGGTTGTGATATGGTGTTGGTTCCATCTCAATCATTACTTGAAGAATTGAGTGGCTACGGCTTTGATCAAACCAGGATGGTGATCTGGCCAAGGGGTATGAATACCGCCATGTTCTCACCTGATAAAAAGGATGCAGGTTTATTACTTAAAGAAGACATCCATAAGCCGGTGGTGTTGTTTGTCAGCCGATTGGTATGGGAAAAAAATCTTTTGACCCTGAAAGACATTTATTTGCTAAATGAAGCAGCGGGCAGTCCATATCAGTTTGTAATCGCCGGTGATGGCGTGGCGCGCGATGAGTTGCAACAAAGCATGCCCAATGCTTTGTTTTTGGGTAGTTTGCAACACGAGGCACTAAGCCAGTGGTATGCTACTTCCTCCGTTTTTTTGTTTACATCAGAAACAGAAACTTACGGCAATGTAGTAATCGAAGCCATGGCCTCGGGACTGCCCGTTGTTGTGGCGGATGCAGGAGGACCAAGTGATCTCGTGGTGTCTTATGAAAATGGTATCAAATGTACCCCCAAAGATGCACCTGCCTTTTATGAGGCTGTGAAACATGTATTGACAGACAAAGTACTGAGAGAAAAAATCATTCAAAATGGTCTCTCCTTTGCAAAAAATTTAAACTGGGACAAATTGGTTCAAAATTATTTTGAAAAAGTGAAAGGTTTGGCAAAATCAATGGCGTAATGGCAGTATTGTTCATTACCCATAAATTTCCACCTGCTACGGGTGGCATGGAAAAATTCTCCTACGAGTTGTATCGCAGCATGCAACAAAATATGCCTGTTCACATCATAGCATACGAAGGCAAATCCAGCAGAATTCTTTGGTTTTTACAATTGAAAAAAAACATCAGGACCATGCTGGATTTGCACCCGGAAATCAACATCATTCATCTCAATGATGGACTCATGGTAAGTTTTGGGCTTTGGATTAAAAAATTTAC
>CALMWS010000444.1 GCA_937870795.1 uncultured Bacteroidota bacterium
ATGATTGGAACTCTGATTTTTATAGGCTTGCTTTTTTCTCAACACAAATTGGTAAGGCCCAATGACCTGAGTAAGGTTAACCTCGCCTTTTTTACCAACAATGGCATTGCAAGTTTATTGTATGGAGTACTTTTTCTAATTGATATCTGGCTTTGATCCTCGCTTTCGGTTTTACTTCAACCAATGGATAAATTCTGTCAGATAATCTTCTAAAATTTTTGTTGTGGGAGCTTGTAATTGTGAATGGTCAATCATTGTTTTAGCCGATGAAATGGGGAGTTTGTTGTGATAAACGGTCATTTTTAGATAATTAAGCATAGCTGTCAGGTGATCCATGCCCCTGATGTTGCCAGCCCTTCCATCTGAAACGCCGATTAAGCCCACTTTTTTGTGATGAAATGTCTCTGATAATTTCCTGACTGAAAGTGCATCAAAAGTCAGTTTCAAAATGCCAGGAAAACTTCCGTTGTATTCGGGGCTGATGATAATCCAGCTATCACTGGGTATAAATAAGTTATTTTGTATTTTGGAAATCTGAGGATGCTGTTTTTCAGCTTCATACATTTCAGCCAGATTAAATAAGGCAGGAAGCTCCTCCAGTGAATAATATTTAACTTCTGACAAAGAATTTTTACTAAGCCAATCAAATACAAACTTAGATACGACACTGGTCTTATTGTCTTGTCTGTTTGTACCATTTATAACAAGAATCATTGCATTTATTGTTGAAATTCGAACATGACTTTGTCTTTTTTGTTCATTTTAACAAACCCCTATTTTATAGATCGTTGTATATAAATTTGTTATTCAGCATATTAAAAATATGTATTTATTTAATATGAGCGTTGATATTTAAGTAAAAAAGAGCCGTTTTTTTCTTAATTTTGCAGTCCAAAATTGTGGCGGATTGATCATCAAATATTTAGGGCATTCGGGATTCTGGATAAAGAGCGGCAAAACTCATTTTATTGTCGATCCCTTTGTCAGCAGTATGCCCTATGAAAGTATAATTAATCTGGACCTGCTACCTTGTGAATATTTGTTGTTAACCCATGCCCACCAGGATCATGTGCAGGATGCCCATGACATTCTGCAGAAAACATCCTCCACTTTAGTGGCCAACTATGAAATTGCCACCTATTTTCAGAACAAGTACAACGTAACCAAAGCAGTTGGGATGAACATTGGAGGAAAACTCTCCTTTGAAGGTGGCTATGTAAAAATGGTATCAGCCATTCACTCCAGTTCTTTTGCCGATGGCGCCTATGGTGGCATAGCTTCCGGTTATTTCTTTGAGAATGAGGATGTTGCTCTTTATATTGCAGGTGACACTGCCCTGCATGGAGATATGAAATTACTTCCGGAATTTACATCCAAACCCATTGTTTCGATTCTTCCCATTGGAGGTTTGTTTACCATGGACATGGACGACGCATTGAAGGCAGCGTTGATGATTAAAAGCAGCAAGGTAATTGGTTGTCATTTCGACACCTTTCCACCGATTAGTATTAACCATCAGAAAGCCTTATCACTTTTTAAAACCGCAGGGATTGACTTATTTTTAATGTCTCCCGGTGAAATTTTTGAAATTTAATACCATGGGTAAAGTTATAGCCATTGCCAACCAAAAAGGAGGGGTAGGAAAAACTACTACCGCCATCAATTTAGCCGCATCCCTTGCTGCCCTTGATCGTAAAGTGCTGCTCATAGATGCAGATCCTCAAAGCAATGCTACTTCGGGGGTAGGTATTAAGCCGGACGATGTTCAAATCGACATCTACGACTGTCTGGTTGAAGGTGAGAACCCGGTAGAAGCTATTTTACCAACATCAACGCCAAATTTGTTCTTACTTCCTTCTTCAATTCATCTCGTAGGTGCTGAAATAGAACTTGTATCGCGTAACAATCGTGAATACCAGATGAAAGAATTTATCTCTAAAATAAAAAATGATTTTGATTATATCTTTATAGATTGTCTTCCGTCACTGGGCTTGATAACCGTAAATGCACTTACAGCGGCTGACAGTGTAATTGTACCCGTGCAATGCGAGTTTTTCTCACTTGAGGGATTTGGCAAACTCAAAGATACCATCACTTTGGTCAGGTCAGGGCTTAATCCTTCTTTGCAAATTGAGGGTATCATCCTTTCTATGTATGACAAACGACTGAGAATGGCCAACCTGGTTGTAGAGCAAGTTAAAGAAATCATCACTGACAGAATATTTTCAACGATCATTCACCGCAACAGTAAAATTGGAGAAGCACCATCTTTGGGGCAGCCCATTATCATTTACGATGCAACAAGCAAAGGCGCCATCAACTTCCTGAACCTTGCTATTGAATTTTTACAATTCAACGATGACGCGCACAATTTATCCATTCAAATGACTGCAACAGATGAGTAAGAAAAAAGACCTTGGCAAGGGACTCAGAGCCCTTTTGTCCAACATCGAACAAACCACCAATACAGAAGATAAAACCATGTTGGTTAAAGAACTTTCTAGTTCTGTTGCCAATATCAGGATTGATGCCATAGAAGTAAATCCCTATCAGCCAAGGGTAGAATTTGATACAGAGGAATTGATGGAATTGGCAAAATCCATTAAAGTCCATGGTTTGATCCAGCCCATCACGGTCAGAAGCCTCGGAGGTGATCAATACCAGCTTATTTCCGGCGAAAGAAGATTACGAGCCTCAAAGATGGCTGGCATTACAGAGGTGCCGGCATACATTCGGGTAGCCAATGACCAGGAAATGCTGGAAATGGCTTTGATCGAAAACATCCAAAGAGCAGAACTCAACGCTGTAGAAATTGCCATCTCGTACCAACGATTGATCGACGAATGTAATCTTACCCATGAAACCTTGTCAGATCGGGTGGGTAAAAACAG
>CALMWS010000445.1 GCA_937870795.1 uncultured Bacteroidota bacterium
GGGAAGCACCAACTGGAAAAGAAAAAGTAGGATTATCCTGAATGGCCAGGACAGTACCCAGTGCCGGACCGGAATTGGTGTGTAACACAAAGAGTAAGGTATCACTTTCAAGTGTTGCGTTGTTGTTGAAAGCCGCCGTAAAGCTTTGGTTGACGCAGACCCTGGATAGCTGCGATGTATTGGTCATGGTGCCAGCACTGGTAAAACAATTGCAATTTTTATTGCCCTGCACAAGCTGAGGCAGACAGTTGTTGGCATCATATAAAATGAAACTAAAATCGGTAGCAGAGGCTATTGGGCCTGAAGTAAAATTGCCTGGGCTTGGATTACCATTGACGTAATAAGAAGATTCATCACCCCCTTCAATGGTGAAACTGACGGTGTAAAAGGCGTTGCCTGGCTGACATTCTTTGACTATATTTACTGCTGTAGGTGCTTCATTTACTTGAATGGTTGTAGCAACTGCGATGCCACAAGGATCATTGGGAATAAAATTGATCTGAATGTTGCCTGGTGATACACTATCTGGATAAAATATATTATTACTAACACCTTTACCAGACCATGTGCCTGTTGGAAACCGTGGGTCAGCGATTTGACTAAGCAACAACGGTGGCGAGTTGGTGCAAATTGCAGATGAGGCTATTAATGGTTCAATATTATTGACTATTTGAATAGTTGATGTGTCGGGAGTGTTGCAGATATTGTTTGGATAGAAGATTACATTTTGTGCTCCGAAAAGACCTACAGGATTAAAGATGTTGCTGGTTACTCCATTACCAGACCAATTTCCGGAAGGGGCACCGGCACTTAAAAGTGAATTAAGTATAAAGGAAGGAGCAGTGTTGCAAATTAATGTATCCCTTAATTGGTAATTTTCAATTGATTGAACTGAAATTGTATCTGTTGTTTCCTCAATACATGTATTTGTTGGTGTAAAAACGATGGGAAACAGACCTGCTGAATCACTAATAAAAATATTACCATTTACATTGGCCCCTGAAAAAATGCCTGGAATATTGGGATTTATTAAGAGCTCAAGAAATGATGTGTCGTTTACGCAACTTGTTAAGTTGAAAAAAATTGGTTTTATTCCACTGGGCTTAACTTGTATTTGGATGTCGGATGAAAGGAAACAATTATTGTGTTCAAACAAAAATACATATTGAGAACTTCCTAGAGGTATTACTGGATTAATAACTTCATTAGTAGGGCTCGGGGGATGTTCCGAATGGAAACTTACATTGGTGTTTGGCCCAATTGACAGAATCAATTCATTTAAATCCACAGTATCACCTTCGCAGATTTCAATTTCTGGGGTAACAGAATATATTGGGAGTGATCTGATATCTATCTTTGTTTTAAGAGAGGAAGGAGGCACTGTAATACAGCCACCAACTAAATCTGTAATTTGGGTAATTCTATAAGTAGTATTTTCAGATGGCTGAACAGGAATGGCACCACTTAACCCAACAATATTATAATTATGAAAAGTTGTACCTAATGAATTGGTTTCTTCGATAAGTATATCCCAGTTACCTGAAGTAGAAGTTGTTATTTGAAGTTGAGCAGTTTCACCAAAACAGATTGAAGGTGGATTGGCAATAAAATCTATATTTCCTGGAAATGAAGTGGGTTCAATAATAACAGCTACTTCATCTGTGCCGGAGCAATTTCCACTAAGACTTGTTACCGTTACTGTGTAAATAGTTGTTTGTGTTACCTGAGTTAAAATGGTATCTGGACTTATGGAAATGAATGGAGTTCCATTATTATTACTCCAATTATATTGGTATGATAATGGAGATTTGGGGGAAGCTGATATTTTCAATGGATCTGATCCAAGACAAGTTATAATATCATCCCCCAAATCAACATTCAGATCGGGACTGAATTCGGAAAAAGTAATTGACCAGCTATTGAGGAAGCCGACATCAAAGCCAATCCAGTCATTTATAAAAAGTGTCCATTCACCATCAGCATTGATGCCATTAAAAGTATTTTCAAAAGTAAAAGTAGAAGGAGGATTGGTATTTGAATAGAATGGAAAAAGACTTACATTTTGTCTCCCTTCCGGTTTAAAACTACCATTATATGGAGGAGATCCCGTAATGATATTAGAAGGTGCGGAATCGGAAAACTCAGTAATTTGATAATTGTTGCCTGAGAAGCCATTTTGACTCGATAGCTCTAACCAGGTTCCATCGGGAGCTATGATAAAAATAGCAAGGTCACTTGTAAAGGTGTGTAAAAGGTTTATGGATACATTTTCAATTCGCCTGCAGCCATCGAGTGTACCTACACCCGAGACATTTGCTATTGAAGAGGTTTGACCAATGCTCCCCACTGGTGGTACAGGAAGGCCTCCCTGCCCGTTAAATGTTTGATTGAAACAGATTTTAGGGAAAAGAAATACCACCCACAAAACGTAAGTGGAAACTTGGAATAAATGTAACTTATTCCATTTGGCACAGGTAAACATTTTATTCATATCGACGCGTAGTATATAAAAAAAATTAAATATACAATGTTTAAATTTCGAAATACAACATTGTTAAAAATACGTAATTCTAAGTTCAATAAATTACTTAAAGAGAGCATCAAAGTATTGAAAACCCGAAACTGAAGTTTAAATTATTTATCCTATTTATATATTATTGTAAATTGACTTGTTATTTACCTTCCATTTATTTTTTCTATCTTATAATAGTCATGTCTCCCACCAATGATTCCGTCTTCCCATTCCGATATTCAACTTTTACCACGTATGTATAAACTCCGGGCGTAAGCTCACAGGCGTTAAAGCGACCATCCCAGCTAACAGGTGATGTTACTTCTCCTGTGGTAAACACTTTGGAGCCCCAGCGGTCAAATACATCTGCCCTCAAAATTTTGTAACCATCTCCATTCTGTATGACCCATGCATTGTTACCTGGCGACTGGGTGCTAATGATATTGGGGAAGACTATCACAGGATCTTTTTCTTCTACCTCCAGCCTGAATTCAGCGCTTTGAGGGCAACCATTGTCATCGGTAAGAGTTAGCGTATAGTTGGTGCTTTCTGTTGGTTGCTGTACCGTGGGTCTGAGGCAGTCATCGCAACTCAGATTGGTGGCGGGATTCCAAACTAGGGTGGTTGGTTCCGGCTGGATGGTAATGTCCAATGGACTGTCTTCTCCAAAATAAACCTTCAATGAGCTGGGACTGATCACAAAAGGAGTTGGGGTGGTGGCCGGTTTGACCGTGAGGGTTTCATTGTATGAGCAGCCATCGGCACTGCTGAGTTCAACTTTATAATTTCCTGCTTTTAGATCCGACAAGACAAAGGGCAGACTGACCTCTCCGTAACTAACACCATCGATGATCAATGTGCTTACCAAACAACCTTCAATGGCTTTGATGGTGATTTTGCCATTTTGATCACCCGGACATACCGGAGCCGTGGTAGCGATGTCTACATTTTGATATTGGTTGTTGATGATGCGCAGCACCACATAGGTGGCAGAGTCACAGCCATTGACTGAGCCCGGCAGATAGGGCACCAGGCCGCTTTGTTTGGTTTTGTCAAAGATCACACCATCTACCGTTACCGCTTCGTTGGGACTGATGTCGTACCGCAGTGTGTCGATTTTTTTTGGATAAAACATTAATTCTATTTGAACCAGTGAATCGCAGCCGTTAGCAGCACCATTGGCAAAATTTTCGATACCCGTGGGCTTGCTTTCATCATAGGTAATACCATTGACCACAATGCTTTCTCCCGGACAAAGAATTTGTTGAATCAAAGTTTTGGGTTGAGGTGAT
>CALMWS010000446.1 GCA_937870795.1 uncultured Bacteroidota bacterium
ACTTAATTTTGAATAAATTGATGAAACAATGGACGAAGAAGGTATGTGATTATTTGGATCCTCCAGCAAAATGATCACTAAAAAATATGACTGAGGTCATAGAGGGTATCCTAGAAAGGGATTAAATTTAAGGTGAAAACAATTGAATATGATACTGGAAACATCGATAAAGACGATGAAGGTGAGTGATGCCATGACCCACAATCCCATCGTGGTGAACCAAAATACACCGTTGACAGAGGTACAGGATATTTTTGAAAAAGAAATGATTCACCATATTCCTGTTGTAGATGATGCCGATTTTTTAATGGGCATCATCAGCAAATCGGATCTCAATTTGCTGCTTGACTGGGGCACCAAACTCAATCTAAAATCGAGTCAGATTAAAAATGACAAGTTGTTGAGCAGCAATACTGCTGATTCAATTTGCAGTCCCCACGTTATGGCGGTGAGGCCTGAAGATTCTTTGGTTTATTGTTTTGAAATTTTTCGTGAAAACTATTTCAGGTCATTGCCTGTGGTAGATGATGAGGGTAAGATTGTAGGCATCATTACGCCTTATGACCTCATGGTAGCTGCTTTTACTAAATAATATAACCCTATTTTAAACTCATAAAATTCTGGTCATGAAAATTCTGGTTCCATTTGATTTCTCCAAATCCTCTGAGATGGCCTTGCAATATGCCATCTGGCACTACAAGATGTTTGGGGGCAGTATTGATGTGTTACATGCCATCAGCGGCATCATTGCCACACCTGAAATGCCCATGATCTTGCCCGACGAGATGGTTCTTAATGGCGCGAAGGAAAGATTGGAGCAGATTATAACTGCCAAAAAACAAACATTGAACCTGCCCGATGAAGCCATTCAGTGTCAGGTTTTGGTTGGTACACCGGCCTCATCCATTCTGCTCAAAGAAAAGGCAGATCATTACGACCTGATTGTAATGGGTACCCACGACAAGGAAAGTTTATTTGACCGCATCCTGGGTTCAGTATCCAATACGGTAGTGAAACTGTCTGCTTGTCCGGTATTGACCGTGCACAGCACATCAAGCCAGGAGGTGAAAATGGAAAAAATATTGTTTGTGATCGATGATGTCACCCACATAACCGCAGCCCTCGACCATTTTTTGGGATACAACAACAAGATCAAAGCCAAAACAGACTTTGTACACTTCTCAAAAGGGGAGGACAACATCGATGCGCAGGCCGAAGAAATCCTTAAAAAATACTATACCATCAATAACCTCGAGTTTGCGTTTGAGCTAAAAAATATTTTCAGCAAAGATGCCATCGAAGACATTGCCAAGATGGTAGAAGAAGGGAAATATGACATGATTGCCATGGTCAGAGACAATGAAGGATTGTTCTTCAATTACTTCAGGCCATCATTTTCTATCAAAGCTATACACCATACATGCGTTCCAGCCCTTATCTTTAAGGCTGTTGAAGAATAAAAAAGCTTTATGTCAAAAGTCAAGCCGGCAACCGTTGCCAAACAAAAGTTTAATCAGGACATCCACTTTCTGGATGGTCCCAGCAGTCGGGGCAAAGAATTTTCCTTCGTCTGGAAAGCCATGTATCAATTTATACGAGGATTCAGAACCTTACACTTTGTAGGACCCTGTATTTCCGTTTTTGGTTCGGCACGTACCGAAGAGTCGCATCCTGTTTACAAACAGTCGTACGAAATAGGAAAACGAATTGCAGCCATGGGATTTACAGTCATGACAGGCGGGGGTCCGGGGGTAATGGAAGCTGCCAACAGGGGAGCTTTTGAAAATGGCGGTCAATCGGTGGGTTGTACCATTCGTTTGCCCAGAGAGCAAAATAACAATGCCTACATGCACCGGTCAGTAGATTTTTCCTACTTTTTTGTGCGAAAGGTATTGCTGGTGAAATACTCACATGCTTTTGTGGTCATGCCCGGCGGCTTTGGCACGCTCGATGAATTGTTTGAAACCCTAACCCTGATTCAAACCGGCATCTTACACAACTTTCCGGTGGTGGTCATCGGCCGAAATTATTATGCAGAATTGTGGGTTTTCATTGAAAAAATGATTCAGGAAGGTACCATTGATTCTAAAGACTTGCACCTGATAAAGGTTACCGACAACATAGATGATGCCATGAAACACATTGAAAGTTACATCCAAAATCATTACCAAATCAGACCAAAGCCAAAAGCCTGGTGGATTCTTGGAGAAAGATCTACTATGCCACAAACCAGGGTCTATTAAATTCAACAACATGAAAGTGACACCAGATACCCATTTGCTCAGCCTGCAATTGGCTTTCAACGAAAAATTTCCACACCTGAAAATCGCATTTTACAAAAACGCACACGACAGAAATGAACTCTCACCCATAGCAGAAGAAGTTTTTAGGGATTATAAGATTGGTGAGATCAATCCCAACTTTAAAGAAGCAGAATTTTTGCTGTACGAACACGAAAAAGTCAACGATTTTGAAGAGAAGATGGAAAACCAATTTGGGCTACACGTGCAGGTGCTGCGCAAAAGTGGACAGACGTGGATTCAAACTTCGGTAACCGACGAGTGGACCTTACAAAAACAGGAGGAACACGCACATTAAAGAAAT
>CALMWS010000447.1 GCA_937870795.1 uncultured Bacteroidota bacterium
GCCATCACACCTAATTTAGCCTGGAGACGTCCCTTTTGAAGTTCTACATTGGCCAACCCCAGGTTAAGCGCAGGTTGCCCACTTACGCGGTAATTGTATAAAAACTTAGGAGCATTGGATGAATATTTAATATTTGAATTTTGCTTGTAATACCAATCTATATACAATTGCCATTTTACTGAAAGGGTATCGCCCTCAGCAGCTCTAAGGTTCATAGCCAATGAAGAGAACAGCAGCAGCCAGGTAATATTTTTCATTTATTTTTATTACAAGGATAAACAAAAAAATGAAATACAAATGTTAAAATATATTACCCAACTAAATTACTTTACTTCTACCAATAGGTTTAGCATGCAGTTCACAGACATGAATCCATAAATTCATTTTTTAACTTCAACCAAATACAGCGACTTAGAGGATTTACTCAGCCAGCTCCTTTATGATTGCAAGCGCTTTGGGCCAGGTCTCTTCAAAGTACGATTTAAACTCTTCATTCATGTCCATCTCAATGCGCAGAAGACAACCTTCCGGAGTTTCAAAGAACAAATAATTTTCCAGACCACCTTGCCAGGCTTCCACCTCAGGACCCTCCATGATTTTTTCATCTCCCTTTACAAGGCCCAGGTGTTTGATGCTGATAAATTTGTCTTTGATGTTTTCTACAATGGTAGATACCATGCCTCCTTTTTGTCCATGCTCGTCGCAACCCACAAACAACATTTCACTTGCTTTTTGCCAATTACCCACGTAATAAGAACTCTCATTAAACACTTTGGTCCAGGCACGGTAGGCTGCATCTTCGGTCATCAAATCGAATACCTTTGAAGCAGGTGCATTGATGGCTATTTCGAAAACCAAAGGGGCTCTGACGCCACTTTCCACATATTTTTTTGAAGTTTTGCAGAATGTTGTTCCAACCCATTTCCTGCATCTCCACCGGATTCTGTGACTCTGCTTCAAAATTGCTTACAATCCAGGTACCACCGGCGGCTTCTTCAAAAGTAGTGACCACTTTTCGACCATCACCCAATGTGTAGGCAATTTTCTGCAATGGCACTATTTCATCATATGTACCCCAAAAATCAAAGCCCATAGAACCATCTTTGGCCTCCATTCTGGAAGTAAATTTACCCCCGGGTCTAAGGTCGTTTTCAGCAAAGGTAGTATGCCATTCACTCACTGCAGAATTCCATTTTAAAATGTGAAATGGCGTTATCCAGGCTTGCCATACATCTGCCTGGCTGGCATGGACTAGGGCCGTAATTTTCACTACCGTTCTTTTTTCACTATTACTCATAATTTCATTTTATTGAAAACAAAGGTAGTGCAAAGCCCGGAACACAAAAGTGGTTAAAAATGCATTTTGAGGGCCATTTGCGACAAATTTTATATTTTTAACCAAATTTCTGACCATGCTCAAAATAGCGGTTTATGTTCCCCAAAATGGTGTCATTGAAGCCATAACTCCTGCATACCGATTGTTCAAAACCGCCAATGATTTTTTAGTCATGCAGGGAAAACCAGCAGCGTTCGAGGTGTTATACTTTGGTTTAACTCCCGAAATCAAAGCCAATGATGGAGAATATACCATTAAAGTTCACCGCACCATCGACGAAGTAAAAAGGGCTGACCTAATTGTTCTGCCCGCAGTTTATGGAGACCTGGATGTGGCTTTGGAGAAAAATGCACCGTTGTATCCATGGCTCAGAATGCAGCATCAAAAGGGCAGTACGGTGGCGAGTCTTTGCATTGGTGCATTTCTTCTGGGTGAAGCAGGTTTGGCGGATTACAAAGAATGCAGCACTCATTGGGCGTTCTTTGATATTTTTCAGTCAAGATACCCCCTGTCTAAAGTAGTTAACGGTGCCATCATTACCCAAAACGATCGGCTGTACACCAGTGGAGGGGCTAACTCATTGTGGAACCTGTTGTTGTATCTGCTGGAAAAATACACAGACCGTGCCATGGCCATTCAGGCGTCTAAATTTTTTGCCATTGAAATCAATAGAGACTGTCAACACCATTTTACGATTTTTAATGGTCAAAAAAAGCACAGTGACGAAGCGGTTTTAAAACTTCAGAATTACATTGAGCAACATTATGCTGCCAAAACATCGATCGAAGATTTGGCGGCTATGACCAATACGAGTCGCAGAAACCTGGAACGCAGATTTAAAAATGCCACACACAACACTGTAGCCGGCTACCTGCAAAGAGTCAGGGTGGAAGCTGCCAAAAGAAGTTTCGAACAAAGCAAAAAAAATGTGACAGAAGTCATGTACGAGGTAGGGTACAACGATGTAAAAGCATTCAGAGAAGTATTTAAAAAAGTAACAGGACTTTCTCCACTTGAATACAGAAATAGATACACCACTTAAAATCATGTTGTTTAAAAGGATTTTCACTGGCGGACACAATCGTATACTTGCTTATACACATGATCTTGGTTACCTGTGCTTGTTAATTGTGTAACATAAGTTACCCAAAACCCGGCTTACCATCACGCAATA
>CALMWS010000448.1 GCA_937870795.1 uncultured Bacteroidota bacterium
CCACATGTTTTAGGGTTTAGGGTAGAACTCTGTCAAGCTATTTTATGAGACAACAGAGCCCCCAACCCCTAGACCCTAACCCCTATCTAACCCCAAGCACCTAGCACCTAGCCCCTAGCCCCTAGCAAACACCTCATCCCTATTTTCCAACAACTCATCCTTTTCCCCTTGTCCATTTTACCCGTTGTCTCCACCTTTGTACCATAAAATCAAAATCATGAGAAAATATATCTTATTAGGCTTACTGTTTTTCTTTTTACTCAACCTCAACGCCCAGGAATCTGCCATCAAGGGTTGGGTCAGAGACAATGTGACAGAACAAGGCCTCATCGGGGCTACGGTAACGGTAAAGCTGCAAGCCGAAATAATCACGGGTACAGTCACGGATGCCGACGGACACTTCTACATCAAAGGCATGGCAGCAGGCAGGTACCAGCTGGAGTTTTCTTACACGGGTTATAAGGCCGTGACTTTGCCCAATGTGCTGATCACTTCGGGCAAGGAAACGGAAATGGATGTGGTCATGGAAGAGGGCATAGTACTGGAAGAAGCGGTGATCGTAGCCACGGCGGATAAAGACAAGGCCATCAATGAAATGGCCACCATCTCGGCACGCACTTTTTCTCTCGAGGAGGTCACCCGTTACAGTGGTGGTAGAAATGATGCCAGCCGACTGGTCAGCAATTTTGCAGGGGTGGCTGCGGCCAATGACAACCGCAACGACATCGTGGTGCGGGGCAATAGTCCTGCCGGCATCTTGTGGCGACTCGAAGGCATACCCATTCCCAATCCCAATCACTTTTCTACGCTGGGCACTACCGGTGGACCAGTAAGCGCGCTCAATACCAACCTGCTCAAAAATTCTGACTTCCTCACCTCGGCCTTTCCGGCGGAATATGGCAATGCACTGTCAGGGGTCTTTGATGTGGGCTTTCGCAGTGGCAATAAAGATAAGTTTGAAACCACCCTCCAGCTCGCTGCCTTCAGTGGGCTGGAAGCCATGGTGGAAGGACCTTTGGGTAAAAACAAGGACAAGTCGTTTCTTATTTCGTACCGCTACTCTTTTGTGCAACTAGCCAACAAATTGAACCTCAAATTTGGCACCAACGCCACACCCAACTACCAGGACCTCACTTTTAATATTGACCTCGGCAAATCAAAGTTGGGCAACTTTAAACTCTTTGGCATAAGAGCAAGTAGCGACATCAATTTTATTGGCAGAGAACTCGACACCGAAGATTTTTTTGCCTCCAAAGACGCCGATTCCAAGGCTACTTCTGCGCTTTACCTCGGGGGTTTAAAACACACGTATATGATCAATGACCACCATTATGTACGTACCACCCTTGCCTATTCAAATTCGAAAAATACCTTTTATGAAAATAAGTACCTCGACACCACCTATGCTTCATTTTACAAAAATACCGATGTCAATGACGACATCAACCGCTTCACCCTTCACAGCTATGTCAACTCCAAATTCAGCGCCAGGATCAGCAGTAAAGTAGGAGTCACCCTAGACAACCGACAACTCATCTCCACAGTGGATGATCGCGGCCTGGGCTTCGACTTCGACCAGGACGGACAAGCCGATCTGTTGCGCATCCGCAACATCAATGGCAATGTCACCACGGTTGAGCCTTATGCCAATCTAAAGATCAAAGGCAGTGACCATCTCACCTATGTGCTGGGACTCCATGGCCAACTCCACACCCAGACCTCCAACTTTGCACTGGAACCCAGGCTGGGCATCAACTACAACGTGAGTGGCACATCTGCCTTCAACCTGGGCTATGGCCTGCACAGCCAGCTCCAACCCCTGCCCGTTTTCTTTTTGCTCATTCCTGATGATCAACAAAACTTTGTGGCTTCAAATCAAAACCTCGACTTTACACGCGCCCATCATTTTGTGCTGGGTTATGAATACAAGCCCAATAAGGACTGGAGAATTAAGACCGAAACTTATTATCAGTCACTTTACAATGTGCCCGTGGAAAGGACGAATTCCTCTTTTTCATTGCTGAATGCCGGGGCAGATTTTGTCTTCCCTCAAATCTCCCATTTGGTCAATGAGGGTACAGGTCGCAACTATGGGGTGGAACTCACGGTTGAAAAATTCTTCAGCCGGTCATACTATGCCCTGTTCACCACTTCCCTTTTTCAAAGTAAATACAAAGGCAGCGATGGCATCGAAAGAAACACCACCTTCAACAATGAATACGTGATCAATGCCTTGTTTGGCAAGGAATGGAAGATCAACAACAAATGGATGTTAACCACGGATATGAAATTCACTGCTGCGGGAGGAAGATACGTTACCCCCATCGATCTGGCTGCTTCGCAGCTGGCAGGCAAGGAAGTGCTGCAGCAAGACAAGGCCTTTACCGAAAAACTCAGTCCTTACCTCAGGATGGATCTCAAAATTGGGGTAAGAACCAACCGTAAGGGCTGGAGCCAGTATTTTGCCATGGACTTCCAAAATCTTACCAATCACCAAAACGTCTTTTTGAAGCGATACAATGCCACTGCAGGTCGCATAGGTACAGTATACCAAATTGGATTTTTTCCTGACATTTTATGGAGGGTTCAGTTCTAGTACAGGTAGAGTGTGTGCGGGCATGGTGGAAAAAAAGTTCGGTTCATTTAGTATTTTTGTCAATACAAGATGCGTTTAACACTCCTTAAATCCAATAAGTCCATCGTAGGTTTTGACGACCGACCCTTCCTGTTGATCGGCATACCCGTCATTGCCTTGATGGTGGAGATCATTCTTTTTGGGGCAGATATTTTCAGTGATGCCAGGGCCGCACCACTGGTTTGTTATGGTGTAAGTCTTTATTATACCTTCTTTTTCTGGATCGCCTTCCGCCAGGTCTATGTCTATTTAATTCGTAAGATGCCCGAAGACCATGAGGTGAGAAAGCGACAAATCTTCACCTCGCTGTTGGGCATACTAGGTTTTTTTGTACTCGATCTGGTGCTATCCGGCTTCCTGACCCTCATTGCCGATCCCCTTACCGGAGATAAAGAATCGCCCAACTTTGTGGTAAAATTCATTACGAGCCTGGTTTTTACCCTACTGATCATGAGTTTTTATGAAAGCCTTTATCTGGCGGTAAAAGTGGGCAAACACGCCCTGGAAAAAGAAAAGCTGTTGCGGGATAACACCTTGTCGCAGCTCGCCGGTCTGAGGGCTCAGATCAATCCGCACTTTCTTTTCAACAGCCTCAACACCCTGAGTCAGCTCATTTATGAAGACACTCAAAAGGCAGAACAATACGTTTTAAAAATGGCCATGGTGTACCGGCACATGCTGGATGAAAGCGGGGAGACGCTGACCCTGTTGAGCCAGGAATTAAAGTACATCGGTGCCTACCAGTTTTTATTAAAAGAACGGTTTGGCGACGCCATCCAATTTGTAGAAGACATACCGCAAGAGGTCAGGTCGAGATTCGTGGTACCCCTGGGCTTACAGATTGTGCTCGAAAATTGTGTAAAA
The DNA here is from genome assembly GCA_937870795.1 of uncultured Bacteroidota bacterium. Taxonomy (GTDB): domain Bacteria; phylum Bacteroidota; class Bacteroidia; order Chitinophagales; family Saprospiraceae; genus JADKBO01. Next base: position 3,500 of record CALMWS010000448.1, read on the forward strand.
CACAATGCAGCCACCGCAGAGCAGCCTTTGACCATCCACATGTATATTAGTAAGCAGGGTGACTGTCTATGCGTTGACAACAACATCCTGCCCAAGCCCGCCATCATCGATTCTCCTGGTCTGGGCCTGAAAAATATACAGCGCCGTTACGCCTTTTTTACCACCCAGCCCGTTACCATACATGAGGATGGGGTAAAATTTACGGTGTGTTTGCCGTTGCTGGTCTCAAAAGAAATTGTCAAATGATCCGCCTGGCCATCATAGAAGATGAACTACCTGCTGCCAATCGACTCAAACGTTTATTGGGCGACTGCGAAATCAAAACCGAGGTTGTGGCCCATTGCGACAGTGCTGCTAAGACAAAAGCCTACCTGGCTAGCCTACCTGCCATCGATCTGCTGCTTTGCGACATCCGCCTGGGCGATGGCCTCAGCATCGAAGCTCTGCTCGAATCCCAAACCACCATCCCCGTCATCTTCACCACCGCCTACGACGAGTTTGCCCTCGAAGCATTTAAACTCTATAGCATTGATTATTTATTAAAACCCATCGATCCCGAAGACCTGCACCTGGCCCTCCAAAAGTTTGTTAACTTCACAGGCCAAAGAACAGACAGTACTACCCAACACGAAGGCGTACATTCCCTTCTCAAAGCATCCAATACCAAAACCAACTTTACCCTGCGCCACGGCAACCAGCTGGTAGTCATCCCTAACACAGACATCGCCTACTTTTACTCCGAAGAAGGCTGCACCTTCATCATCACGCGCATGGGCAAAAGATACCTCTGGGATGCCACCCTTGACCAACTCCAAAAAGAACTACCCACCCAAGAATACTTCCGCATCAACCGCGGCATGCTCGTCAAACACAACGCCATCCTTAAGATAGAACAATACCCCAACGGCCGCTACCTCCTCACCTTACAACCCGATCACAAAACCGAAACCATTGTGGCCAGGGAAAGAGCGAGAGAGTTTAGGGAGTGGTTGGGAGGGTGAATAAATTTTTACTTTGAGGGTATCCCACATAAATTAAAAAAAGTAAACTTAAGTATAAGAACAACATACTTTTTGCATGTACATCATGTAGATAAAGGGCTGATATTGATGTCAATCGTATGAGAGAGACCTCTATTTACCTATTTTACGAATACTATTTTTCTTCAAAGATCGATTGAGGCACTCAAGATCTTGGCTTTCCGCAGGGTTGGCAGAGTAGTTGTAACTTACCCCATAATATTCTTGTTTAAAGAATAGAAATTTGTTCAACACGAAATGCTTTTTATTAAAAACTCAAACAGAGAGAATATGATTGTCAACCATTAATTGCCAAAATATCAAAATCCAGACAATCTTCCGTCCATCTCAATACCATTTAATTAATAATATATAAAAATGACTTTATTCTATAATGGATAATATCTTTTCTGTTAATTTTATAAAGTCATCGTAAGCACTTTTTACTGCCCCTAGATGTGCACCAATTGCTCCGTCCGAAGGCTTTAATAGAAAAATAGGCTTTCTTGCCTCCATTGCCATAGGGATTAAACTATGATAATGCTTCAAAAGCGCAATGCAGTATTGATCGTTATCAACTGTTATATTGGGGCTACCATTTTGCTTTAAGACAAATTGTCTAAATACCTGGGGTATTCTATTTGCCCACTTTAAATAAGATTTCACAGGTCGGCTCTCTTTTATTCCATGTTGCATTATCACATAACCCAAGGGTTTCATATTTCCATCTGGTAAATATAGAGATGGCTCAGGATTACGATTTGCTCTGTCTGCCCATTCAGAATGCCAATCACCCAATCTGTTGCCCAGATTTTTCAATCCTTGAAGTGAAAATAAATCTGCGGCCATGGGAACCACAACATAATCAGCGGCTATTAATGTGGCACGATTTATAGCCCCAAAATTAGGGCCTATGTCGATGATATTAAAATCCGCATTGAATCTTTCATTTGCTTCTTTTATTACTCTGTAAAAAGAAGAAACAATTCTAAATGCTGCTTCATCTCGATTTAAACAATTGCCCCAACTACTACTTAATTTGTCCTCAAACAATGACAATTCTAAATCTCCAGCTAACAAGCCTATATTTTCATTTATATTTTCAATATGTACCGGTTGAATATCACTTATTCCTCTGTTAAGTGGTTTGATGCTTTCTAAGATAGTAGGCCTGGAATTTTCATTGTCATAAATTTCTTGAAGCCTAGAATCACTTAAAAACATTGATGTCAAATTCGCCTGAGGATCTAAATCTATTGCAAGACTTTTATATCCTAGCTCAGCAAGCATATAGGTAAAATGATATACCAACGTAGTTTTGCCAACACCTCCTTTATTATTGAAAAAAACTATCGTTTTCATCCTATTTTTTTGAAAATTATAACGCCAAAACTAGTTAGCTGATCAATGATAAAAATTGGGTCGGGATTTCCATTTTTACTCAATGCAGCCTGTGCTCTTTTTACACCAACATTAAAACTATTTATAAAACCTAGGTTTTTAGCCGCTTCGGCTAATGTCGGATTTCTATAATCATTTTTGTTTGGAAAATTTTCAGGTCTTGCATCTCCAAATAGTCCGCCTGGGTTAATTATTTCAATTCGATTTGAAAATTCATAAAATTTTATAGGTGCATTGGATTGGTAATCTCGATGAATTACGGCATTATAGAGTAATTCTTGTATTGCAGATTGAGGATATGTGATTTCATAATCTTCTCCCAATTTATGCTGAACCCTTCTCACAATTTGTGATTTAATAAATTCATTCATAATCTTTAATTGAGTTGTCAAATCACCCTCGAATCTATGCTCATATTCAAAATCACTAATTTCATCTTCTCCTGAGAAGCGAACATATTGAACGTAAGCCCCAGGCATGTAAAATCTGGGATTCTTTCCAAAAAGAAGTATTCCTGCATTTGTTGGACAATCTTCTTTTAAATCATAAAATTTAAGTGATGCCAATTGTTCAATTGGGTCACGACCATTTGAAATTAAAGTTGCTTCATCAATAGCTGTAGGAAGGTAAGTATTTTTGAAAATATCTGTGCTTAAATCCTCCAAAGTTGCGCCATAGCATGGTTGTGTATCAAACGTACGTGCGAACGTCGATCTTTTTGAACTTAGAATCCTTTCTTCAGCTTCGTTTGCTATACCCTTCCTTGGACCTATTCTAATACATACTTTTCCTTTATATCTTACAGGAGGAACCAAAGATGGTTGAACCTCAACAACTGCGACATCACCTCCAGGAAAAGTAAATTTGGCAACTGTCATTGCTGGTGGTGGAACAATTCTGCCATCCGTTCTGTAGCTCAATAACGTTTGTATAAGTTGCTCGTCAACATTGGTTCCATTTAGCGTCCCATTGTCAGTTACTCCAACTAATAAATAACCGGGTAATAAATTTCCAGGCATATCATTACTAAAAGAACAAATCGCTTCCCCAAATTTGTCAGAATCAGTTTTAGAAATAGTTTTCTCTATTCGGTCTGCTTCTAATTCTGTAAGCATTCTTGTCAATTCTTCTTGAGTAATCATTCACAAATTTACTATGAATTGTCTATTCTAAAGCATTACTTTTTATAGCAAGAATGTCATGGTAAAGTAGTCAGTATTTAAAATAAATTCGAAATTTCAAAATACCTCACAAGTATCTGATTATCAGCCGATTTTTCAGAGTTGGAAAGACTATGCTCATTTTAAACACATATCGGAATACTCGTTTCAAAACGTTTACACACGCTTAATAGATGCCTCAAAGCAAGATGTTTAGCATTATAACACTATCGACTAACTTTCATTTTTCAAGTAATTTAGTGTCATCACATCCAACCACCAAGCTGAGCTATAATACTTCACGTCATCTATTTTAAATCTTTGAAAATACAATTTTGACACTTCAATTTTAATTTAAAGCAATAATAATTTGCCACCTCAATTATTTCCAAACAACATTTTGCTTGCCCTCCTTCCAAAATACTTACACCAATTAAAATTTTGAATTATGAAGATTTTGTGATTTTGTGGGTGTCCAAGGGAAATTCCATTTTTTACACGACCAAACCCTGCCTCCACAAATTGTAAAGCTCACTTACCTTTAATGAGGCTTTGATCTCATGCTTATACCGTGACTGAAAGCAAGTTGACCCCTCCTGACTCCCCTGGTTACTTTCCGTATAAAACAGCGAAGGAAGTTAATTTTATAGGCTACTATTTTTTGAAATCAGCTTTACGGCTACTTTCAATAAATATTCTCCCGCTGGGTCTTATTCCTTTTCGGTGTAACACCAATTTGCCTCTTCATCTCTTCAAAGCTGTCTTTGCTTTCTTTTTTACACTTTATTGTTTTCGATAATTGGCAGCAGCCTTGAATCAGATAAGGCAGCTGTTCTGTGCCCTATACCTTTCATATAATCCATATCAGACTCAAATGCCAGAAAACTATTTACACTATTTTGTTTGATCAACAATACCGCATCCCACCGTTCATTTGCCGGGCCAATTAAAAAATCACCACCTTCTCCCATAAATAATATTTCTCCACCCGACTTCGTCAAAAATGGCAGGGTATGTTCAATATACAGTTGATAGGCATGTTTTCCACTTATGGGTTCTACCGGCATAAGTTCAGGACTTTCTGAATAGTCTGCAATGTCACGAAAACGAAGCAGGTTGAGCATCACAACACTTCCCTGGATGGCCCTCAAAACAAATTTTCGACCTGCTTCCTGAGTTGGCATTAAATATTTTTCGTCCATTTTATTTCTATTTTGTAAGATACCTGTTTTGTTACTTGACGCTCAAAATTGAGTCTGTTCTTAATGTACATTATTATAAGGCATATAAATAAGAAAAAACCAGCAACTTCGATTCTCACTATTTTTCTATCTCAAATTTATTCTACCTATTCACACTTCTAGCCGTAAGTCAACGGTTGCCTGACATTTATTCTGCCTTCATCCTGGTGACCTACTTAACCATGAGCTGCCAGTGAACCCATCATACATTGTGGTAACTGAATAATGAAGTACAAATTCACTTTGCCCTCTCGTCCCATTCCCGTTTTAACATGGCAAACTGATACTCACTTCCCCATTTTCCTTTAAAAAATACATTCTCAATAAAATGCCCCTCTTGCCTAAAACCAATGCTATTCAAAAGGCAGATCGATGCCGTGTTTTCAGCATCCACAATTTCAACCACACGGTGTACGCCTTTTGTGTCAAAAAGAAAAGACAGAAGCCCCATCATCACTTCTTTGGCATAACCCTTTTTTTGTTCAAGATGTGAAATGGTGATTCCTATTTCCGCAATTCTTGTGTCATATGGGTCAAGCTTAATGGCACAATCGCCAATCAGTTGTTTACTTTCCTTATGCTCAATGCCGTACTGTACCCATTCTCCCGCTCTTCCAAATTGTTTTGTCAGGTTGTCATTAATAAAATCAGCGGCTTGCTCTTTTGTCATCACATCAAAGCCTTGGTATTTTGTTACTTCCGAATTGCATCGATAAAGATGAAAGTCAGCTAAATCCGCTAACTGAAGTTGTCGAATGGTAAGTCGTTTCGTTTCTATGTTTAACATTTCCATGTCACAAATCTACTATTTTTACTATACTCCATGTTGTAGTTATGCATTCTGTTGACCAATGCAATTACACTTCTCTCCTATGCATTTATCCTCTTGGTTATTTCTCCCTTCATCCTTTAAATGAATCGTTACACTACTTAAACATACCAAACAAAAATATCTTGAATTTTCCTATTTTGATTTTAGGCGTGAAATCAACCTTTTCAGGAACTTTAAATGTTGTTTCCTCTATTTCCCCACTGCCAAAATACTGTTCAATGAATGTTTCATTTTTCATTACTACAGATAAAATATCAATATGAGAACAATTTTTAAGGATGATGTGTCTGCCATTGGTAAGAAAAGGCATTAACGCTGTATCCACAATTTCGGCCGGTGTTCTGTGGTCTAACGCTCCGCTAATGACTAATGTTTCTGTATTGGATTGTCGGCATTTTTGATAGGCAGAAGGGATGGGTATAATTTCCCATTCTTTTGCAGTAGCTGCGTATAACAATGATACATTGCCACCTAAAATAGTACGGCTGTTTCGCATCTCCCCTTCATAATCTTGGTTGTTAACCCAATCGGCTGTCACTGTTTTGGCATATACGTCGCCCATCACTTTAGGGTGACTGACATCAGAAAGTTTTTGCAACATAAACAAGCCACTGTAGTCCTTTTCCTCTGCTGCTTTTTTGTAAGCATCAAAAACAGAGACGGCAAAATCCACATTGTACAGCGCATTAACGGTGCCAGCTTTTATTTTATCGGCATCCAATCTAAAAACAGACCATCTTTTAGGCACGTTTTGCAGAGCCTTTTTCATCGTCTCTTTGATGGAGTAGCCGCTATTAATGTTTTCTCTATACAATCGATCATATTTGTCAATCACCTCTTCAGCTTGTTCAGGTCTTGCCAAAAAATATCCAGGTGGTGTAGCCCCTATCATTAATGTTCGATGGATAATTTCGGGATATTGATAGCTGTACAACAAAGCCACACGGGTACCGTAACTGACTGATAGCAAATTTATTTTTTGATACCCCAATTGTTCCCTTACGGTTTCCACATCTTCAATGACATTCAAAATATGGTATTGATTAATGTCAATATTTTTTTCCTTTAATTCTGCTTTATAATCTTTAATCGCCTCCCTGATATTACGAATCGACTTTTCGCTCAACATTTTATTGTCTAGTCCTTTGAAGGCCTTGGTGATATTTTTTGCTTCCAACTTGATGGAACCATCCACACCGCGATAGCCCACACATACAAAATCGTGATTTTTCAGCGCATTGGCAGCGGAACGCAAATTGATTTTGTCTCGTGAGATGATATTGCTCCCCCCAGGTCCTCCATCCAACCAAAAAACAGGTTCTTTTGGATTTTTATTGGGTGTCTTTATCACCAATACCGGAAGTTGAATCCTTATTGAGTTGTTGTTTTGATGGTTTTCGGGTACCTCAACAAAACCTTCCAACGCTTCAAATTTCAGGCTGTCTATCAAAAAATCTTCAGTCCGTTGTATGGGTTGATGAAAGGATTGCTGCGAACAGGCACTGTTGATCATGATCACAAATAGTACAAAGCTGAGTTTAAAATTTTTTATCATACTTTTTGCTACTAGAAATTATACCCAATATTGAGTCCTGGTTCCGGAAACACAAATTTTGACCATTGATCATCCAATTGTTTAAACCCGTTGGGCAATGTAGTATGATAGGCCCGGTGGGTCATACAAATGGATGGTTGAAAGAAAAAGCGGTCCTTAAATAATTTGATGTGGTATCCTACCCGGTAAGAGTTGAAAATTTGAAAGCCATCGTCCACTTTTTGACCATTGTCATTGACAAAATTTTGATAGGTGGGCATGACATCCAATTGCGCATAAAAATTCTTCCACAAAAATCGTTGGTAAGACATTGTTAGCCCATATTCCCGCACATAACCGGGAAATTTTTCTTCCGGCTTCTTATAGGCATCGTTTAAAAATGGGTGGATGCCGTTGGGCCACGCATACTTCCAGGTTTTGGGAGAAAGCCTCACAACATCTTTGCCGGAAAGCCGGTATCCTAAATCAAATTCTACAAAATCAGGTGGATTCTCTCTGTCTAAATTACCCAGCACAACAAACAATGAGGTTCCAACAAACCACTTTTTATACCCGCTGTCAGTATCTGCATATTGTGCTTCAACCGGCAAGACACTGGACAATAGGCAGACAAACGCGACTAGTAAAATTTTCTTTTGCATATATTTTTCCGTTTTACATTAAAAGATGCTGCAAATGTAAATGGATGCGAATCTCATCTTCGTTCACTTAAGTTAAGAAATGACCCAACCCTGATTTTAGGAAAACACCTGTTATTGACCGCAAATGAACCCGATGAATGATAGCTTAGCTATTGAAATGCCAATAAAAATGTGTAGCTCTTGTTTAATAAATGAAGCATCATCCAAGGAGTGCTACCCGTACAAAGCTGCCACTTTAAAACTTATAACCAAAATCAAGCCCGGGCTGGATAAAGTAGTTATTCCACTTTTCTTCCACTGCTCTAAAAGTATCCGGAAGTCCTGTTCTTATGGGCCAAAAACTAATGCCAATAGCAGGTTCAAAAAAGAAACGGTCATTGAAAAATGTGAACTGATAGCCTAAATAAAAGTCGGTATACAATGTAAATCCATTGCCTATCTTTTTTTTATTCACATCCACATATTTTTCAAAAGCATTCAATACATAAAGCGATGTGTACATGCCCTTCCACCAAAATCGCTGGTATCCAAGCTGAGGGGCCAGGATCCGGGCATGTCCGGGATAGTTGAGTCCGGGGGCATCAAAATCGGGACCAAAAGGAATGCCCAGGGGCCAGGCATAAATGGACCTTTTAAATCTAAATTGCACAACATCTTTGGGAGTGATCCTGTATCCAGCATTCACCTGGATGTATTCAGGATTGTTGGTATCATCCAAATTTCCCAATAGCAGCAAGGTGCTACCTATAAACCACTTTCTGTTGGAATTTCCTGTTTTTTCGTCCTGAGCGGTCACCTGCAAACTGTTCACCCACACCAGGATGAGTGAAACCCAAATCAATTTCTTCTGCATATATTTTTTAATGAATTAATTAATACTGCAAAAGTAGAGGAGCGTTATGCCCCATTTCATTCACTTAAGTTAAGAAATGAATCAGCCTTTACTTCTTTCCAAAATTCTTGCTCTTAATCTACTCAATGATTGCGGCGTAATGCCCAGATAACTGGCCAACTGGTGCTGCGGCACGCGCTGTATAAGGTCCTGTCTCTTTTCAAGCAAACTCAGGTATCGCTGCTCAGGAGAGGAGGTTCTAAACTCATCAAATTCTAAACGTTCTTTTGCCAACAATTCTTCCGACAATCGCCTGCACATGATTTCAAACTTTGGAAATTTACGGTTTACCTCTTCTTCCATATCAGAATTGGAAATGAGTAAAGTACAGTCTTCAATACAATCTACATAATATTCTGACGGTGTCATATTAATGACACAAGGTGGTGACAGGGTCTCCGTCTCAATGTAAAAATCGGTCGTTTTTTCTTCCCCATCAATTAGGTAAAATGTCCTAATACAGCCCTTTAATACAAAGTAGCTCTCTTTCGAGTACTGCCCTTCTTTTAATAAAACCGTTCCCTTCTTTAAAGTTCGAAAAAGGTCCAAAGAAATGATGGCATTCTTTTCTTCTTCTGTCAGCGTTACATATTTAGATATAAAGTCAAATAGTATGTCCTGCATGGGCTTCTATGGTATGATAGTAGTTTGGCAATATTGCCACTAAGTTACACAAATCCATAAT
>CALMWS010000449.1 GCA_937870795.1 uncultured Bacteroidota bacterium
TTACACAGATACATCCAACCTGTATTCCTCAAAGTGGTGATTATCAATCGAAGCTTACTTTGATGTCAGAATCATTGAGAAATGATGGTCGGGTATGGGTGCCAAAAAATCTGGAAGACGCCAAAGCCATAAGAGAAGGCAAAAAAACTGCTTTAGATATCAAAGAAGAGGATAGAGATTATTATCTGGAAAGAAGATATCCGGCCTTTGGCAATTTGGTGCCACGTGACGTAGCATCCCGTGCAGCTAAAGTAGAATGTGATAAAGGTTTGGGAGTAAGTCCTACCGGGCTAGCCGTATTTCTCGACTTTTCATCGGCCATTGAGCGTTATGGTAAGGCTGAGGCCAATACACAAGGTCTGACCAATGCCAGCCCTGAAGAAATCAAAGCCATGGGTACCAAAGTGGTAGAAGACAAATATGGCAACCTATTTGAGATGTATGAAAAGATAGCGGGCGAAAATCCTTATATCTACCCAATGAAAATCTATCCAGCGGTGCATTACACGATGGGCGGATTGTGGGTTGACTACAACCTGGAAACCAATATACCCGGTTTATTTGCATTGGGGGAGGCTAATTTTTCAGACCATGGAGCCAATCGTTTGGGTGCATCTGCGTTGATGCAGGGGTTGGCTGATGGGTATTTTGTAGCGCCTTATACCATAGGTCAGTTTTTGGCCAACGAGATACGAACCGGAGACATCAGCACACAGTTGCCTGCTTTTGAAGAAGCCGAAAAGCAAACGCGGGCGAGGATCGATCAACTAATGAATGTAAAGGGCAACCAAAGTGTGGAGAGTTTTCACCGAAGACTTGGCAAAATCATGTGGGATTTGTGTGGTATGTCGAGAAACGCCGAAGGCTTGCAGGAAGGCAGGAAGTTGATTCGCCAATTAAGAGATGAATTTTACAAAGACGTTTATGTACCGGGAAATTCCGAAGAATTCAATCCAGAATTGGAAAAAGCATATCGGGTAGCTGATTTTCTTGAATTGGGAGAACTTATGATGATAGATGCCTTTGAGCGAAACGAATCGTGCGGCGGTCACTTCAGAGAAGAATTCCAAACGGGAGAAGGCGAAGCGCAAAGGGATGATGAAAACTACACCTATGTAGCTGCCTGGAAGTGGGACGACCAACAGCCCGAGCTCACCAAGGAGAACCTGGTGTTTGAAAATGTGAAGCTCATTCAAAGAAGTTATAAATAATCAACATTAACTGAAAAACAGCAGTCATGTCAGATATGAAATTGACGGTCAAAGTATGGAGGCAGAAAAATGCAAAGACCTCTGGAAGTTTTGAGACCTATAAGGTAGATGCCAATGAGCACATGTCGTTTTTGGAAATGATGGATGTGTTGAACGAACAACTGGTTAAAGAAAAGAAGGAGCCGGTAGCTTTTGAACACGATTGCAGGGAAGGTATCTGTGGTGCATGCAGCATGGTGATAGATGGACAGCCTCATGGTCCGCTCCAGGCTACTACCACCTGTCAGCTTCACATGCGCCATTTTAAAGATGGTGATACCATCACAGTGGAGCCCTATAGGGCCAAAGCATTTCCGGTGATTAAAGACCTGGTAGTAGACAGATCCGCTTTTGATCGAATCATTCAGGCAGGAGGATATATATCTGTGAATACAGGTCAGGCTGTTGATGGCAATGCCATTCCAGTAGAAAAAGACGTAGCGGTTAAAGCATTTGATGCTGCCACGTGTATTGGATGCGGGGCCTGTGTAGCGGCTTGTCCCAATGGATCTGCTATGTTGTTTACTTCGGCCAAAATTTCCCATTTAGGCTTGCTACCACAGGGAGCCATAGAACACAAGCACAGAACATTGAAGATGGTTGCCCAGATGGACAAAGAAGGATTTGGCAACTGCACCAACATTGGGGCTTGCAGTGCTGAATGTCCGAAAGAAATTTCACTGGAGAACATAGCCAGGATGAACAGATCCTATTTCAATGCCAGCCTGACCACTGACAAATAAGTTTTATTCCTTTTACGAGGACCCAAAATAAAAATTGAAAAGCCACAAAGTTTAAAACAAAGAGGAATTTCAAAGGTTGAAAAGAAAAATTGCTTCAAAATTTTTCATAATATTTCTAATCTTTTTTAATCTTTTATTTGTTTTAATATATGTAATTTTGTGCACTTCAAAATTTTATTGCCTTGGGAGATCGTTCCGTAATTGAGTTTCTGCCCATATTCCTTATGTTTTTGGTGGCTTTGGGATTTGTGGTATTCACCATTTGGGTAACCCATAAACTTGGGCCCAAGAAAAAATCAGAGGTGAAAAATGATGCCTTTGAGTGTGGCATAGAGAGCATTGGCAATGCAAGGTCGCCTTTTTCTATTAAGTATTTTCTGGTCGCCATCTTATTTGTACTATTTGACATTGAAGTCATTTTTATGTATCCATGGGCTGTAAACTTTCGTCAGCTGGGAGTTTGGGGCCTGGTAGAAATGTTTATATACGTGGCTATCATATTGATTGGTTTTGCCTACATCATCAAAAAAGATGCCCTGAAATGGGATTAATAATACTTAATACCATCTGCTCATGACAACAAATGTTACCATAGATCCATTGCTTAAGCCGGAAGGATACGAGGGGCAGGGATTTTTTGCAACCCGACTAGAAAATCTGGTAGGTATGGCAAGGAAAAACTCATTGTGGCCACTGCCATTTGCCACATCGTGTTGTGGTATAGAATTTATGGCCACAATGGGGTCTAACTACGATTTGGCCAGATTTGGTATGGAGCGTTTAAGTTTTTCTCCCCGTCAGGCGGATTTACTCATAGTAGCCGGTACCGTGGCAAAAAAACTGGGTCCGGTTTTGAGGCAGGTTTACGAACAAATGGCTGAGCCCAGGTGGGTAATAGCTATGGGTGCCTGTGCAAGCAGTGGTGGTGTCTTTGATACCTATTCGGTTTTACAAGGTATTGATAAAGTCATACCAGTAGACGTGTATATACCCGGCTGTCCTCCCAGGCCTGAACAATTGATTGAAGGCATCATTAAGATCCAGGAATTGGTACAGTCAGAAGGCATTGACCGCAGGAGCAAACCAGCATACCAGGCAAAGATTGCACAATACAACCTACAATGATGAAAGCAGAAATCCACGGCACGTCGCAGAAGTTGCAAAATTTTCTTCAAAATTTTCCATGGTTGGCAAGTTTGAATGTTGCGGTGGAATACGATTTCCCTGAAGTCGTAGTTGATAAAAAACACATTCACTCTCTGCTTGAATCGTTAAAAGATAATGAAGCTATGGGCTTTACCTTTTTGACTACCCTGTGTGGCATTCATTTTCCTGAAAAAACGGGGCAGGAATTTTGGGTAATGTATCAGTTGCATAATTTACTCACAAATGAGCGCATAAGATTATATACACACACCTGTGCAGGTGACCTGAATTTTGATTCCGTTACAGATATTTGGCCCGCAGCCAACTGGATGGAGAGAGAGGCCTTTGATTTTTATGGCTTAAACTTTGAAGGGCATAGTAATCTCGCGCGCATTTTAAATGTTGAAGACATGGATTACCATCCCATGCGTAAGGAATACCGACTGGAAGATGATACACGAACAGATAAA
>CALMWS010000450.1 GCA_937870795.1 uncultured Bacteroidota bacterium
ATTTAAATGGGTTTAATAACCCGGATTCTGACTAAGTTTTGTGTTCTTATCTAACTCAGACTGCGGTAAAGGCCATAACAATCTTTCATTGGTAAGGTTGTAACCTATCTTTTCACCATTGGGTCCTACGGCATTGTTCATGACATCGATGGCTTTGCCGGTTCGTTTCAAATCGTACCATCGGTGACCCTCAAAAGCCAATTCGAGTCTCCTTTCTTTGGCAATAGCCGCCTTTATTTCCTCCTTACCGGAAGCGCTGGCATCAGCCAGCTTGGCCCTCTTCCTGATTTGGTTGACCAATTGCATGGCACCCTGACCATCTCCGTTTTCATTGAGGGCTTCTGCCTTTAACAATAGGATATCTGCAAGCCGGATGAAAATATAATTCTGATTACTGCCCTCGTCGAATTTCCTGTATTTGTTGATAAAGGGGTATTTGGTTTGAGGCCAGTGTGCATCAGACCATTTGCCGCTTACATCCAAAAATGTAACGGAAGCATTTTTACGAACCAGATCACCTTCAGCTTCAAAAGCCTTGACAAGATCGTTAGAAGGAAGGTTGAATTTTTTCCAGTCCAATCCTCTGAATATTTTCACCCCCCAATTGCCATCTGAGGCACCTCCGTTGTAATTGATTTCAAAGATAGACTCTGCTGAGTTTTCAGCTGAATTGTTCCACAAATCGTCATAATTGGGCAACAACGTATAGCCTCCTGCGATCACATCATTACAGTAGGATAGCACCTTGTTCCAATCTTTGGCTGGACGAGTAGCATATACCTTGGCCAACATAGCATTGACAGCGCCTTTGGTGGCAATGCCTTTGTGTATGGCGGTGGCATTAACGTTGGCCAGGGCCGTTTCAAAATCTTTGATGATTTGGTTGTACACTTCATCTTGAGTTGATCTGGCAGGAAAGATGATGGAATAAATTTTATCTAACTCGGCTGCAGATATACTTTTGACTTCTGTAAGTTGAAGCGGCACATCGCCCCATAATTGCACCGCCTGGAAATACATAAATGCCCTGATAAAAGAAGCTTCCCCAATGATTTGTTTTTTTCTCTCTTCGGTAAGACCCGGAATAGTGCCTTCCAAATTGTTGATGATGGTGTTGGTTTTACCAATGGTAGAGTACAGATACCGCCAGTCGCGACTTACATTGGAATTGGTGGCATCTATGTTGTAATCATCAA
>CALMWS010000451.1 GCA_937870795.1 uncultured Bacteroidota bacterium
TTTGTTGTTCAACTTTAAATCAAGAGCCATTTTTTTTAATTTTTCTGTCTCCTGCCCCTCTCCTACTATGTAATAGTGATAATCAAGATCAGTGATGCCGCTTAGGGCCTGAAGGATCCTCTCGTACCCTTTTTCTTTTCTGAGGTTACCTACAGATACAAAAACTAAACCAGAACTTTGTTTGCTCTGCAATGCCAATGCTTCGGGCACTTCTATCGGATTGTAAATTTGTACAATCTTATTGCCATCAATGTTGAAGTTGTTGACAAGGTCGTTTTTCATGGCAAACGATTGTGCCACAATGGCATCAAAGCGCCGGTATAAAAGTTTTACAACCCAGTTGACCAGCGTGCCGTATTTGGAATGTTGATTGTTGATAGAAATAATGGAAGATTCTCTGGCAATCAACCTTACCTTTCCAAAAAACAAGGAACACAAAACAACCACCACATTCATGGCTGTGACGGTTGAAAAAATCAGGTCTGGTTTGATTTTTTTTACCATGCCAATCAAATGAAAGAAACTCTGTTTCATGGAAGCCAGCTTCAAATCAAAAACTTCAATGCCAGGATCCAGCTGATAGTGAGGATTGCGTCCATCCAATAAAATCACGCTGCAATTCAAACCTTTTCGATGGCTATAATTGGCAATTCTGGCGAGCATTTTTTCACTGCCTCCGCTTCCCAGGTTGGGGCAGACAAATAAGATCCTTTTTTGCGTCACAAAAATTTATTCAGGAATAAAAATGGTACCTATTTGAACATTATCACCATTGTCTTGAATAGGCTGATTGATAATATTGTTTATCAAATAATTATTGGTTGTACCATAGAAGCCCTTTATCGTTGGTACGTTCTGCGGCGTCTTAATATTGCAATTTTTAATTATTGCTCCCCTGTCGGATGAGGAATTGTACAATTCAATACCAGAATTGGGCTGCCCCTTTAAAACGATGTTGATATTATCCGCCATGGTTTTGGCACCAACATAAATACCTCTATAGCCATTGGGAGCATTGTCATGCGTAATAAAACCTGAATTCAGTATGAGTGAACCTACGGAATAATTGGCCTGGATGGCACAATTTCCCAATGTATTGGAAATGCCAAAATTTGAAAATTCAAGATTATCGCAGTTCGATATATATATGTGTTTACCTCCATTAACCTTTAGACCGCTGAAAGAAGTATTCGATACATTGTTAAATTTAAGATAATAGTCTGCACTGGAAGAAATAAAAAATATTGCATCCCCAAATAAACTATCCACATTTGAAACAATCAAGCTGGTGTTGGCCAGCTCAACATTCCTTATTCTAATATTGTTGAGCATTTCACTGCGTTGGGCACTGTTGTTGGAAGAAATAGTTAAGGCTACGCAATTGGTAAATTTTGAATTGGTAATAGATATATTGCTAAGGCCAGACCCCCCGGCAGGTTGTTTAATTTCTATTGCCTGCTTACAATTAACACCAATCAACTTATCGTATCTGTTGTCGCTATCATCATCCCCGTTGATGCCTGCCACCACAGCCAATGCATTTTCTACGTAAACATTGTGGATCAAACCACCATGAACACTGTCGCTGTGAGCGATGCCTCCTCCCTCATGTCCGAGTGTAAAATCTCCACTGGTGGCCAGCATATTAACGGTATTGATTACTACATTGTCAATGGTGTATCTTTCATTCCCGCCAAGGTGAATGCCATTGCCAAATCCATTGCTAATGGCAATATTTCTTAAAAGTGTATTGGTAGCAAACAAATTTATGGATTCACCCGGTGAATTTTGTACAGTAATGTTTGTAAACTTTCCATTAAAAGAAGCGGTATACATTTCACCGGATATTTCCCATCTGTTATCTTCATAATTGTGCCAGTTGTTTCCATTTAGGATTAAGTTATCAATCTTAATATTGGGCTCTACAGCACTAATCTGATAACAGCTTGAAAATATTTTTGCTCCGGAACAAGACGCCTGGCTACCATTCAGGAAACCAACACCTGCATTGAGCGTAAGCTTACTACCTTCGATTTCGGTAATCTTATAGGAATAGGTATATTGATCATTGGATTTAAAAGCCACATTCATGCCTTTCTCAAACATATCCGGATCGGCAACATGAACGATATTGCTTCCGGTCTGATGACTGGTTACCGTTGAAACTGCTCTGTCGATCCTATATAAGGTGGCGTTTCGGCCATCCAGAATTTGACCTTCCAGGAGCATAATAGTGCCCGCGTTCAGATAAACAAAGCCGTGGTCTAATTCAATGGAACCATATTTGCCGGCTGAATTGATACAACGCTGTAGCGCATCGGACGAGGTTTTAAAATCGCTAAAACGCTGATCGGATGAATCCACAGCCCCATAATTAGAAGGTATAAACACGATTTTATCTCTAACCCAAAATCCTGTATCCACAGCACTAAAAACATTGCCCCCATCATCGCCATTACCCAGCTGATCGTAGCCTACCCAGTGAAAATAACCACCACCATAATGCAATGAGTCATAGTAAGATTGCACAAACACGGGACAATCCTGTTTCTTCAGATTTCGAAGCTGCTTTACATTTGACAGCGTGAGGTTGCAATTCATGCGAATCCAACGAGTGCCGTCCGAAACGAAACTTCCGTTGTTTTTGACCACTGCAATCAATCCGGTCTTGTGATCCAGGCTATCCAGCATTGAGATACTGTCAAGTTCCACCGGAACAGGGTAGTTGATGCCAGAATCTTTAAAATAAAGGTAACCGGCAGAGTCGGCCACTAAAACCTGATCCTTGGCACCCTGCTGCGCCGCCGCATCCACCATTTTTTTGACAAAAAGGGTTCCCAACACTTTAACGGTGTCTTGTTGGGCATTGACAACCAGGCTTCCCAAAAAGAAAAAACTTACCAAACAGTACTTAATATCAAAAAGCATAGATCCCTTTAAGTGATAACAATTTTAAATTAGAAAACCCTAAG
>CALMWS010000452.1 GCA_937870795.1 uncultured Bacteroidota bacterium
TGAAGTATGTAGATGTTTAATAGCGTTGAATCAAGTGTTGATAATTCATTCCGGGCTTTGTTAATAATATTTTGCAAGATTTCAATAAATTTATTCTTGACAATTTTTTGAAACCTGTATGCTGACGAGGTTGTAGGTTATTAAACAAGTACATACTTCTTCTTTTCAAGGTGAGGGAGGTGTCACCCTGAAGTAGGTAGATGTTTACTAGGTTTAGATTTCGTGTTGGTGTGATTTTTCTAACCTCGTCCTTCTTTTTTTTCTTTTTTTTCAATTGTTTTATTTTTATTCATAAGCAGAAATAAGCGCACTGGTTGAGTATGAGGTTATTAAACAAGTACATACTTCAATTTTTCCCCACCCACCCCTTGGCCATCCCAAATCTTTTTACTACCTTCACCTCGTAAACTTATTTCATAATCACTAACCCACTTTGATCACCATGTATGAAGAACTCCAATCACTGACCATCGACAATTTCAGGCAAAGATTCTCTACAGCAGAACAATGTATTGACTACATCGCATCAGTCAAATGGGCCGGAGGCTACTCCTGCAAACAATGCGGCCACACGAAATACTGTAAAGGTTTCGCCTACGGCTCCCGGCAATGCACCCGATGCAATAAGGTGGAAAGTGCCAAGGTGAATACCTTATTCCAAAACATGAAAATACCGCTGGACAAAGCATTCTACATGTTATACCTGATCGTGACAGACAAGAAAGGTAGCCCTTCCACACAATTGGCGCGTCAGACCGGTCTTACACAAAAGACCTGCCTGTTGTTTCACAGGAAGGTGATGGCTGCTATGGCCAGTACGGACCGACACCCTCTGGAAGGCAATGTCGATGTGGTGGAGGTTGTGGTAGATATCATCAGGCGTGACAAGGGTAAAAAGCCGAAGTTCAAACAAGCCAGAATTCTGATTGGAATTGAAAAGAAAGGAGGTGGTGCAGCCAGGAGCTATGTGAGCGTCATTGGGCACGCCTCCAAAAAGAGATCGCAGGCATTTATCACCCGGAAGATCGATGGCCGGGCAATGATCAACATGGATCAACCCACCCAGCTATGCTGCTATGGTCAACAGACGAGCGGATGTGAAGGGCTGGACAAAGCATTGGATCAACGGGTGGTAAGAAACATGCTTAACTGGTTGTACGCACGACATGGTTATGTCACATATCTACAGGATTATCTCAATGAATACTGTTACCGATATAA
>CALMWS010000453.1 GCA_937870795.1 uncultured Bacteroidota bacterium
GGTTGACCCAGGGCTCGCTTAACATTATAAAAAATGTAGTCATGGAATTGCCCAATGGTACGGCAACAGAGAAACGCGACAGGGTCAAGTTGGCCATCTACCTGATTATGTCGTCACCAGAATACCTCATCAACAGATAATACAGACATGGGAAAAAGAAATATATCAAGACGACAATTTATTGGTGAGGCATCATGTGCTGCCCTTGGTTCACTCACCTTATACAACACACTGGTCAATCTGGGCATGCTGAATACTGCAGCTGCGAGACCACACATCATCAGCAATCCAACCGACTATAAAGCCGTTGTGTGCATTTTGCTTGCGGGAGGTGCAGACAGTTTTAATTTTTTGGTACCTACAGAGCCCTCAGAGTATGCTCAGTACGTGGCCACAAGAGGCTCACTGGCATTGAGTAATTCAGCAAATCCTGCTCAACTTGTGCCATTGAATTACAACAACAATGGAAGGACATTTTCTGTGCATGCCGGATTATCTGCGGTACAAAACCTGTTTAATACCGGACAGCTATCCTTTCTGACCAACATAGGTACTTTGATTGAACCCATTGCCAACAAGACAGAATACAATTCAGGCACCAAAAAAATTCCACTTGGTTTGTACAGTCATTCTGATCAGATCATGCAATGGCAGACATCTGTGCCTCAAAGCAGGAGTGCCGTTGGTGTTGCGGGGAGAATGGCCGATATTCTGCAGGATATGAATTCCATTCCACAGGCATCGATGAACATATCGTTGGCTGGTAAAAACAGGTGGCAATCCGGCAATGAGACCAATGAATTTTCGCTTAGTAATACCTCTACGGCTGCTACGATAGGGTATACCAATTATTCCTCAGGACTGTCAAACGCGGGCTACCTAAATGATCGTAAAAACAAGGCCCTGGACAGTCTTGCAACCCAGCAGTACGCCAACATATTTCATCAAACCATCGGCGACCTAAATAAATCCACTTCAGAAAGCCTGGAGGTGTTTAAGGTTGCCCTGGCCAATCTTGTACCCCTTACTACTACCTTCTCGGCCACCAATTTATCGAATGACTTAAAAAAGGTAGCAGAATTGATCAAAGTGCGTTCCTTTTTAGGTGCGAGTCGCCAAACTTTTTTCGTTTCTTATGGCGGCTGGGATCACCATGATGATGTGATCAATAATCAAAATGTGATGCTGCCCATTGTGAGCAATGCTTTGAATGAATTCAACAATGCTATGACAGAGTTGGGCATGCAGGACAATGTAGTTACATTTACTATGTCTGATTTTGCAAGGACATTAACTTCCAATGGCAATGGTTCCGATCACGCATGGGGAGGCAATAGCATGATCATGGGAGGGCCAATTAAGGGAGGTGATATATTTGGTGATTATCCATCACTGAGTCTTACTTCTCCGCTTAATCTTTCCAGTCGGGGCTTACTTCTGCCCACTACTTCGGTAGATGAGTTTTATGCAGAAATTGCTTTGTGGTTTGGGGTATCTCCCAATGATTTGTCGTACATTCTGCCCAATATCTGCAATTTTTATTCACCCAATGCATGCCCGGCACCGGTGCCCAGTGGTTACATGCCCATTGGAATGTTTTCATAATCAAAGTAGGAAGGAAATGAAACGAATAATAATCGCGTTGAATATATTGATTGCCTTTCAATTGCAGGCGCAGCAGCCTTGTGTGGGAACGCCCGGGCAAATTACATGGCAAGTATACAGAGGTCTTTATGATGATGAGATAACCGAAATGCTTACCTGGCCGGACTACCCATATCATCCGTATGACACCAAAATCATGTACAATACCAAGTCGGAAGTAAACTACGACAATTACATGGGGGCGGCGATCCGTGGCTTTTTGAAGGTTCCCCAGTCGGATTCAGTGACCTTTAATATTACAGGCAACGAGCAAGCCAGATTTTATTTGAGTACCGATTCGGTGGTGGGCAACAAGGTATTGCGTGCCTATCTGAATGCCAGTACCAATGCAGAAGAATTTACAAAATACACTACACAGACTTCGGCAAAGATATACCTGCAGGCGGGCGTATTTTATTATTTTGAAATCTTGTATGTAGATGGTACCGGTAGCGACTTTGCCAGCCTTTGGTGGAAGGCACCCTTTGTAGACATCAACAACTGGAAGCCCATAACTGCAGAATTTTTGTACAATGTAGCCTGTCTTCCACAAGAATGCCCCAAAAGGGGTACGCCGTGTGATGATGGCAATGCCCTCACAACCGACGACAGAGAGGATGGATTTTGCCATTGTGTGGGGGTAAAGCCAAGCTCCAATGCCTGTGTAGGGGAGCGGGCTAAATTGGAAAATTACCGATACGACAACATCATGGGTTCAGAATTAAACGAACTTTACATCAATCCTGCATACCCCGCCATGCCAGCTTACTATGAAGTATTGCCCTTGTTTGGCAGGCCGTATTCATCAACGTTGACCAACAATGGCAGGTTGACCCAAGCCTACCTCCGGGTGCCGGTTTCGGGCAATTACAAATTTAATGTTACTGGCGATGACCAGACCGTATTGTACCTTAGTTCAGATGACGATCCCGCCAATAAGCAGGCGCATCAATGTTTGGTAAGCGGATATACCAATCCCACCCAGAATGACAAATACCAGTGGCAGAGCACCGCCTTTATTTATCTGGATGCCAATCAATATTATTACATTGAGCTCAACAGCAAACAAAGTACAGGCGGGTCCCACTTTGGTGTATTTTGGCAAACCCCTTATGGTGAAAGCGGTGTTTGGAAAAGATTGCCGGCAGAATTTCTCTACAACTACAGCTGTACACTGGCCTGCATGCCACAGGGAGCTGCTTGTAGTGATGGCAATGAATTTACCAACAATGACATGTACGACAATGATTGCAATTGCGTAGGCATACCTTGTACCGGTGTAGATTGTAACAGCCCAATTGCTTCGTATGTACCCTATGAAAAATGCAATGTGACCGATCAGGTAGATAATCGCGTTGATAATAACTGGTTGAGCTGCAAAAAGACAGTCAACCCAAATACTGCAAGAGACACCAGTCATTGGATTAAATATGATCTGGGAGAAGTGCACCGACTATTTACCAGCCGGATATGGAATTACAACGTAGCCAATGAGACCCAAAGCGGATTTCAGAGTGTGGCGGTTGACATTTCAGAAGATGGTAGCACTTGGACTCATTTTGGCAGTTATTCATGGCCACTGGCGAGTGGCGAGGGCAATTACGGAGGCTTTTCAGGGCCTGATTTTCAAGGATTGTCTGTCAGATATGTGTTGATCACCTGCCTGGATCCCGGGATAGCATGTAAGGGCCTTGGCAAGGTTGCCTTTAAAGCTGTCTACTGTCCCAATGAGGGAACGGCGTGTGATGATCACAACCCGGCAACGACCAATGACAAGTACAATGCAGAATGCCTTTGTGTTGGCGTTTCTTTGCTTGAAAATCTTTGTGAGGAAGAAATCATGATTTTGGGTGACAGCACCCTAATGCCCAACAACTACAGTGCCATCCAATATGTACAGTCGGTCAGTCAGGTAATGACCAATCAGAGGACCAGTTTTATTGGTGGTGATTACGTAGAATTGAATCCTGGTTTTAACAGTGAAGAAGGTGCCATCTTTATAGCTGCCATAGACACATGTAGCAGCACAACCGCCAACGGCTCCAGGATTGCAGCAAGGTTGGCTGCGAGACAGGTGAAAAAACCGGTGGATGTACCGGAAAAAATGCTGGAAGTTCTGCAAAGGACAGATAATGACATAATTGATGTAGCATTTTATGTGCCTGGCAAAGCAAAGGTAAAACTAGAAATCCTGGATGACCAGTTGAATGTAAAACATCAATTGATTCAATACGACTATCCCAATATGGGACACTATACAAAGCGTTTCAGGACCAAAAAGCTGGACGCAGGATTGTATACCATGGCATATCATTTGAATGACAAGGTGTACTATGAAAAGTGGGTCGTAAAATAGAGGGGTGAACAAGAAAAGTTTATCTTTGGTGGCAACAAATGTCAACCATGGATCTACTTCTGCACAGACCCTATAACAATGAATCGCTTGATTTTATTTATAATCTTCTTTTTTGCGACCATCTGCCTCAACCTACCGAAGATGACGGAGGTCCTTATTTTAAAGTAATATTGGATCCATCCAGCACGGAAAAGGAAATCAGGTCATTGGCAGAAGATGAAAAATTGGAAAGTCGTGTTCGTTTATTTGCCTACAGAAAATTAGCTGAAAGGGGTGTCAGCGGCCTTGGCCAGGACTTACTTGGTGTTGTTGTAGAAATAGGACTGCCAGGAGGGTTGGATGTGTTGGCCTGTTATCAGGACCACACAGCTCGGTACATCAATTATTCCGGAAAATTAATAATATGGGAGACTCCTGATCACGCGGAAGTCCGAGAATATAATACCGAATTGTTTGAACACAGCCGACACATCATTAGCCAGATTGGTCCGTGGGAAGAAGAGCGCAGGAGTCCGCCACCACAAGGCATGTTGCGCATTTCATTTTTGGTAGCCGATGGCTTGTATTTTGGTGAAGGCCCTGCTGACGGCATGTTTGCAGATGGTTTGGCAGGACCGGCTTTACATGCTGCACTGGATATTATGCAAATCATTACCGGAGACAATCCTGAATAATAAACGAGATTATGAAACAAAACGATGCTATATTGGCAGAAAGAATTGTGGATGCCTTGATGTCGAAAAACATAGGATATGAGCACAAGCGCATGTTTGGTGGTCATTGTTTTATGGTAGATGATAAGATGCTCATGGG
>CALMWS010000454.1 GCA_937870795.1 uncultured Bacteroidota bacterium
CGGAACATTTGCCACCGGCAATCTGATCTCTGATTTCAGGATGGAAAATTTCTGCGCCTCCTCCTGGCATAGAATCAAGTCCTGCCTCCTTCATAATGGCCATGCCTTCTTCATAAGTAAGCTTATCCTTTTTAAACATATAATGGTACTCCACAGGCGTTAATGCTTTGATATGGAGTTCAGGACGGTGAGCTTTAATGGCTTTGAAAAGGGAAGTATAAAATTTGGTGTCGTATTGGGGAAGCACTCCTCCTACGATATGTACCTCTGTAACAGGCTGGTTATCGTACGATTTGACCAAATCCATCATATCTTCAAGAGTGTACTCCCAACCTTCGCTCCTTTTTTTAATAAGGCGTGAATAGCTGCAAAAAGTACAGGTATAAAGACAGATATTGGTTGGTTCCAGGTGAAAATTCCTGTTGAAATAGGTATTGTCTCCATGCTTGGTTTCCCTAATATGGTTGGCCAGCATACCCAACAGTGGCAGGTCAGCTTTTTCATAGAGGGTAATGGCATCTTCGTTGTTTATTCTGATGCCTTGTAATACCTTATCGGCAATCAATTTCAAAGCGGGATCGATTGGAAGTTGATTGTAAAATGTGAATGCCATAAATAATTAGAATGAACTTTACAAAAGTAACAGTTAGCGGGGCAAAAGGTTAAAATTTAAAAAAAAAGATTCCCGGGGAAGCCGGGAATCTCATTTTTCTTGCCTGCAAATGAAGGAGCCTGTATTTTCTTTTCGATTGCTGGTCTCCTATCCATTAAATTGTAAAACGAAACCGTTTTGTTTGGGCAATTCATTCTATAGAATGATGACCGCAGGCAAGTTTTCAGACCACTGATCTTTAGCCGTTGGACAATACATCCTGGTACAGTATGGGCTTTTCATATTCTTTGCGGAATTCGTACCTCAGCACATCAAATGAGGTGACGATGCCCACCAGTTTGGTATTCTCCACTACAGGAAGTGCATGGAAACGGCGATCCAGAAATAATTCTGCGGCAGTTCCCACTTTGTCATCTGCAGCTACTTTGGCAAATTTTCTATTCATTACTTCAGTTACAGGAATATGGGCGTATTCATCAAAATTTCTGTTTACCTTCCACAAATCATAGGTGGTAATCAGTCCCAGTAAGTCACCTTCGTCGTTTATTACAGGCAGGTGGTGAATCCTGTTTTGATCAAAAATGTCCTTCACGTCTTTCAGCGTGGCCCGATCATTAATCGTCACTGGCGTGCGCGTCATAATCGATTGTACAAACTCGTTCATCATGGTCTAGTAAGTTTGGAGGTTATTTAATTTTGGTAATTTACGATATTTATATCAAGAAGTCAATAGTTTGTGCCAAATAATTATAAGAATTTTGTTAAAAGTTCAATTTTTATGTAACCTGCATCGTTTTCACCCGATAAAGCACATGACTTTTGTAAAAATATGACAAAATGTCACTCGCTGAGGTTTAATAAATGTATCTTTGCAGTCCTAAAAAAGAGTAATGATGTATGATGACAATCCTACGCTGCTTCAACCGGTAAAGACCATCATTGAAAGTGAGCAGGGACAAGCATTTGGTGAAGAGCGGTTTGTCAGGGAAGCCGGCAAAAGGTATTTTTATATAGAGAGTTATGGATGCCAGATGAATTTTTCGGATTCAGAAATTGTAGCATCCATATTGAACGGTTGTGGATTTGAATCTACGCGCAACCTCGAAATAGCTGATTTAATACTGATCAACACCTGTTCTATAAGAGAAAAGGCAGAGGAAACAGTTAGAAAACGACTTTCTCAGTTTAATCTTTACAAATCCAGTAACCCATCTTTGTTGATTGGGGTATTGGGCTGTATGGCAGAAAGATTGAAGAGTCGGTTTTTGGAGGAAGAGAAATTGGTAGACCTTGTTGTGGGCCCCGATGCTTACCGTGAACTTCCTTCGTTGATTGCAACAGCAGATGACGGTGAAAAAGGCATCAATGTATTTTTGTCGAGAGAAGAAACCTATGCAGATATCTCGCCCATGCGACTTGATAGCAATGGAGTGACGGGTTTTATTTCGATCATGCGTGGCTGTGATAATATGTGTTCGTTTTGCGTAGTGCCTTTCACCAGGGGGAGAGAGAGGAGTCGCGATCCCTACTCTATCGAGGCAGAGGCAAGGGACATGTTTAATAAAGGATACAGAGAAGTAACATTGTTGGGTCAAAATGTAGATTCTTATAAGTGGAATGCGGAAAGCGGAAATGAAAGCGAGAACTTTGCCGGTTTGTTGGCAAGGGTAGCATCCATTCATCCCGATTTGCGCGTAAGGTTTAGTACATCCCACCCCAAAGACATCACAAATGAGGTGTTGCACACAATGGCGTCTCACGAAAATATCTGTAAGTACATCCATTTGCCGGTTCAAAGCGGAAATTCGCGTGTATTGGAATTGATGAATAGGACGTATGACAGAGATTGGTATATAGAAAGGGTAAATGCCATCTATAGCATTATGCCGGATTGTGCCATATCTTCTGATGTAATAGCTGGCTTTTGCACAGAAACAGAAGAAGAGCATCAGGAAACTTTATCCATCATGGAATTGTCGAGGTACAGCATGTCGTACATGTTTGCCTATTCAGAGCGTCCGGGTACTGTAGCAGCCAGAAAATATGCCGATGACATTCCTGAAGAGATTAAAAAAAGGAGACTCAATGAGATTATCAGGCTCCAAAATCATTTGTCGCTGGTGCACAACAAAGCCGATATAGGCAAAACTTTTAAAGTGTTGATCGAAGGCGACTCAAAAAGATCAGACAAGGAGTGGAAGGGAAGAAATTCTCAAAACAAGATGGTTGTATTTCCGAAACTTGATACACTCGGGCATAAGCCCGGCACTTATGTAAATGTGTGTATAAAGGATGCAACCAGTGCAACATTAATAGGAGAATTGGTACTATGACAAAGGACATCAATATCAATTCAATAAAGCAGCGATTTGGCATCATTGGCAGATCCATTGCCCTTGAAAGAGCACTTTTCACAGCGGTCAGAGTAGCCACTACAGACTTGACCGTACTGATTCAGGGAGAATCGGGAGTAGGTAAAGAAATCTTTTCCAGGATAATACACGAGCTTAGTAAAAGAAAGCACAATGGTTTTATAGCCATCAACTGTGGAGCAATACCTCCCGGCACCATCAATTCAGAACTTTTTGGTCATGAAAAAGGCTCGTTTACCGGTGCCACGGGAGAAAGAAAAGGATATTTCGAAACCGTAACCGGGGGAACCATCTTTTTGGATGAGATTGGAGAAATGCCGCTGGATACCCAGGCTTACCTGCTCCGTGTATTGGAAACCGGGGAGTTTTTGAGGGTTGGTTCTTCAAAAGTGTTGACTACAGATGTGCGCGTTGTGGCTGCGACCAACATCCAACTGGAAGAAAATATCAGAAAAGGCAAGTTTAGGGAAGATCTCTTTTACAGATTGAATACCGTACCCATCAAGGTGCCTGCTTTGCATGAACGGACCGAAGACATTTACCCCCTGTTCAGAAAATTTGCGGTAGATTTTGCCGAAAAGTACAGGACCGACAGCCTGGAGCTGGATGAAAAAGCCCGCTATATCTTAGAGCATTATCGATGGCCAGGCAATGTCAGGGAATTAAAAAATGTAGTAGAACAGTTTTCAGTTCTGGCTGAGAATAAGCTACTCACAGAATCTATCATAGCTGAATTGGCGCCCCAATTGATATCCAGGAATTTGCCGGTGGGCATTTCGGCCAAAGAAACAGAGGGTTTTGCTGAAAGGGAGATTTTATACAAGTTTTTGTTGGATATGAAAGGTGATCTCAATGATTTGAAAAATTTAGTTTTCAATTTGATCAAGACCAACAACCTGAATGTGCCTGAAAGTAACATTGGTAAATTTGTAGTGCCTGCCGAAATGCCTGTGATGAATGATGGTGGTTTTTACACCCTCAATGAGGATGATGAGGCAACTACGGAAGGAGAAATATCGAGGCCCATTATACTCAATGACAGCAACAGAGATCGTTATCACAAATCTGAAGTGGTTGAAGAAG
>CALMWS010000455.1 GCA_937870795.1 uncultured Bacteroidota bacterium
CTCCATTTATTTGAACATTTAGCCGAGCGTGGTTCGAGTACCTCACCACACTTAGATTCAGTTCCAACGTAACATTTAGCGAGGCGAACTGATGCAGCCTATTTGTAGCAGTGATCTGCATTAGAGCAAGCTTAGAAAAAATACATTAACTTTATTACCTACTAAATCCAATGGGTGCATGAAATCCATTTTGATAGAGATTGGGGAACTCTCCTACTTTGCAGGTAGGTTTTTCAGGGAAGCATTTAAACGGCCGTTTGAGTATAGGGAATTTTTGCGGCAGTGTTACAACATGGGGAACCGATCTTTTTTGTTGGTGGGCATTACAGGCTTTATCATTGGTTTGGTATTTACGCTGCAATCCAGGCCTACGTTGCAGGAATTTGGGGCGGTATCCTGGATGCCGTCTATGGTGGGCATATCAATAATAAGAGAAATAGGTCCGATTATAACTGCGCTTATTTGTGCGGGTAGGATTGGTTCCGGAATAGGGGCAGAACTGGGGTCTATGCGGGTTACAGAGCAGATTGATGCCATGGATGTATCGGGTACCAATCCATTTAAATACCTGGTGGTGACAAGGATTTTGGCTACTACGCTGATGCTGCCCATTCTGGTGGTATTGAGCGATGCCATTGCTTTGTATGGATCCTATCTGGTTGAAAATTTGAAGGGCGATGTTTCTTTTCAGCTGTATTTCAATGAAGTGTTTGGCTCTCTTGAATTTGGAGATGTAGTGCCTTCTACCATTAAATCCTTTTTCTTTGGATTTGCTATTGGACTGGTAGGTTGTTTCAAAGGATATACATGTGGTAAGGGCACTGAAGGCGTAGGAAGGGCTGCCAATGCTGCTGTGGTGTATACGAGCATGGTTTTGTTTATCCTCGATTTTCTGGCGGTGCTGGTTTCTGATATTTTTTATGACTTGTAATATGGAAACAACACAAACATCCAAGGCAGTTATTACCATTCGGAATTTGTACAAAAGATTTGGCGACAATGCCGTACTTAATGGCTTTAATATGGATTTGTACGAAGGAGAAAATCTTGTGATCATGGGCAAGTCGGGTTCAGGAAAATCGGTGATGATCAAATGTCTTATTGGACTTGAAGAACACGACAGCGGAAGCATCAATGTAATGGGTCAAAACATAGACGACCTGGATGCCGATCAGTTGGATGAACTGCGTACGGAGATTGGCTTCCTGTTTCAGGGCAGTGCATTGTACGATAGCATGTCGGTCAGAGAAAATCTGGAATTTCCGCTTAGAAGGCATACCAAAAAATTTGGCCGTATACACGATGCAGAGCCTCTGGTTTTAGAAGCTTTGGAAAGTGTAGGCCTTGCCAAGGCGATCGACCTCATGCCGGATGAATTGTCGGGTGGTATGAAACGGAGAATAGCACTGGCCCGCACCCTCATACTCAAGCCCAGCATCATTTTGTATGACGAACCCACAACAGGACTGGATCCGATCACTTCAAAAGAAATTGTGCAGTTGATGCAAAAAGTGCAGGAGTTATACAAGACATCTTCCATCATCATCACCCACGACGTAGACTGTGCCAGGGCTATTGCCAACAGGATGATACTGCTGATTGATGGCAAAAATTATGCAGAAGGAAGTTTCGAAACTTTACAAAACAACATGGATCCCAAAATCCAGGCATTTTTTAAATGATACCAAGATGAAAGAAAAATCAAATACCCAAAAGTTGAAATTAGGCATCTTTGTGATAGCCGGGCTTGTGCTTTTTATCATTGGTGTCTATCTGATAGGCAACCAGCAAAGTATGTTTGGCAGCACCATCAGATTGTATGCGAGTTTTCAAAATATCAATGGCTTGAAGACTGGTAACAATGTAAGATTTTCCGGGCTTACCATTGGCACCGTTAAAAGCATAGATATGCTCAACGATTCCATGCTGATCGTAGGCATGGCCATTGACAAAAGCTCGGCCACCCACATCCATAAAGGGGCCACAGCTGCTATCGGCACCGATGGCTTGGTGGGCAACATGATCATCAACATCATTGCCGGCAAAAACCAAACCACAACCGTTGAGGAAGGCGATACCCTCACCTCATTCAGAAAGCTCAATACTGATGAGATGTTATCTACCCTCAACGTTACCAACGAAAATGCAGCCCTTCTAACAGCAGATCTACTCAAGATAACCCGTGCCATCAATGCAGGTCAAGGCCCTTTCGCCACCCTCATCAATGACAAGGCTGCAGCTGCAGATATCAGCCAGGCTCTGCAAAATTTCAGACAAACATCTTATGCTGCCCTCAAAATCATGCAACACACAGATCAACTGGTACTCTCACTCAACGACTCCAAGGGCTTAGTCGGATTGGCAAAAGATTCTACGACCTCCAATCACATTCGCAACGTGGCTGCCAATCTTGACAAAACCAGCAACAACCTCAACGTAGCCGTAAAAGACCTTCAACTAACCATCAATGAAATCCGAAACGGGAAAGGAACCCTCAACTATCTGGTCAACGACACAAGTTTAGCCATTAAGGTGGATACAACTATGGGTAAACTTGACATGACCCTTGATCAACTCCATGAAGCCGGCATCAAACTCAATGAAAATCTGGAAGCCCTAAAACACAATTTTTTATTTAGGGGTTATTTTAAGAAGTTGGAAAAAGAAAAGGCAAAGGTAACCGGCAACCGGTAACCGGTAACGGCTAAAGGACAACCGCACACCTACCTGGCTAACGCCAGTTAGACAGACCGGTAAGCAGACAACGGTAAGCGGACAACGGTAAGCAGACAACGGTAAGCGGACAATGGACATCTACCTGGCTAACGCCAGTTAGACAGGGCGGTAAGGATCTTTTATCAGTCCTCATTCAATAAAAACTGGGTAGTTCGAGAGAGAATTAAATTTTATGACTAATATACCTTGACCTTGCTTCAACCGACATCAGTTGTTGTTCAGAATAAAACTCAAATGGATAAGTTTTGGAAGCAACGGGGTCAGAAAGGAATTCAGCGATTTGTTGCTCATTTACATCCGGGCCAAGATTTTTTCTTTGACAATAATCATGGATGGTATCTATCCAAAAAACAGTGAGGGTTTCGTGATAGCCCCCATTTTCATCATTGATACCACCTAATGAATGGTTGTAGGTTATGATGCGGGGTCTGATCAGGCAAAGGGCCTTGTCTCTTCCATATTTGCACACATACATAAGAGCGGTCAACAAATGCGCCTCATGCGTCCATTCCTCTTTGGGCAATGATCTGTCTTCAAACTTTTCAATCAAACGATGGATATCGGCCAATGTCATAACAGGTCTATAATTGAATGACAAAATTAATAATAAAATCGGAGCCTACTGCTTCCTACCCCAGCCCACCCTATCCTGGAAAAGCAAGATTTACCCCCCACCCCGTAATTCGTAATTGAACACTTCGTAATTGCCCCCCACCCCGTAATTCGTAATTGAACACTTCGTAATTGAACACTTCGTAATTGAAAAATAGGGATTAGGGGCTAAACCACGTAATTTAAAATTCGTAATTCGTAATTGAATTAACCAAACAAAAAACAACCCAATCCAAATACATCAAAATATTATAACAAAATCAAGCACAAATCAAGAACCATGACAAATATTATTTGGTAAAAGATTTTCGTCATCCCAAAAAATCAGGAAAAACAGAACTTTGTGTTATAAAAGATTAGTCATGAATTATGTTAGTGCCGCCGAAGCCGTATCGGTAATTAAGTCAGGTGATCGCATTTATTTACATGGAGCTGCTGCTACCCCCAATGTGTTGATCCAGGCCCTGGTAGACAGGTATGAAGAGTTGGAGAATGTAGAAATTTGTCATGTCCATACAGAAGGACCTGCCAATTATGTGAAAGAACCTTTTAAAAAGAGTTTTTACAGCAACAACTTTTTTATAGGAGAGAATGTAAGGTCACACATAGGTACCGGCAATGCCCAATACCTGCCCGTATTTTTGAGTGAGATTCCTTATCTTTTCAGGAGAAATATATTACCCTTGGATGCGGTGTTTATCAACGTATCACCCCCTGATAA
>CALMWS010000456.1 GCA_937870795.1 uncultured Bacteroidota bacterium
TGCGCACCACATCCAGCTGGTGAAAGCGCGGGAAGATGAGTTTTTCCTTTTTATAGATTTTACCACCCGACTC
Organism: uncultured Bacteroidota bacterium; assembly: GCA_937870795.1. Taxonomy (GTDB): domain Bacteria; phylum Bacteroidota; class Bacteroidia; order Chitinophagales; family Saprospiraceae; genus JADKBO01. Next base: position 74 of record CALMWS010000456.1, read on the forward strand.
GTACTCGTCTGTTTGCAGGTGGACAAACTGGTGGATGATTTCCATCCAGCTATCTTTGATTAAGATGTTTTCCCACAAGTAGGCGGTGCGATAGCCGTGGGCATTGATCGGATTGCCCTTGCCGTGGCCATTGCCTTTGTTGAAGGGCAGCCAATAAGTGCGATCTCCATTGAGATGGGTGGTCATGTACACCTCGTCCTGGTCAACGGCAAAATGGACCAATGATCTTTTATGGAAGGCAAAGAGCAGCTCTCTATTGTCACGCGTTGTGCTGTATTGTTTCAGGGCATGGTCTATGTTTTGTCCGGTAAACTGATTTTTGAGCTCCAGTGTAGCCACCGGTATGCCATTCACGGCCAACACCACATCTACAGAATTTTTGTTTTTGGTGCTGTAAAACACCTGGCGGTACACGCTCAGTTGATTGCGTTCATAAAGCACGACTGCATCCGGATTGAGACCCGATGCCGGCTTAAAATAGGCCATGTGAAAGCGCACTCCATAATCTACAAAGCCATTGCGCAACACATCCAGGCTGCCCCTTAGGTCCAGCTCTTTGATCAGCCGCTGTATTACACGATTTTCTACATCAGCGCCGTGGATGCCCGATATTTTTTCCCATTTATGGGGCTGTGATGTTTTGAGAAAAGACAACACTTCAGTTACAAAAAGACCGTAATCGGGGTTGTAATGTCCGGCTATACCCTCGGCATAGCCGCCATTTTCTACCAAATGTTGAACCAATGCCGATTCGAATGTTTTTTCAGTGGTTAGACTCATAGTTTATAGGGTTTTAAGAAGTTTTATTGCCAGCATACCAGTTACTATGGCAATACCAAAACTGAGTAAGGTGCCAATTAAGATGTATTCCGTAAGTTTCCGGTCTTTTGATTCTTTTAAATCACCAAATCTAAAGACCGACTTTGCTGCCAACAAAAATCCAATTGCTTCCCAATTTTCAGTTACTACAAAAGTAAATACAAAAAGTCGTTCCAGGATACCAATCCATTTACCTGCATGGGTGAGGGAGTCGTCACTTTCGTCATTGAGGGCAGATGACCATTTGAGCATCATCATTTGAATAAGCATGCTGCTTACCTGGGATAGAAAAACCAGTGCTGTTGCATAGACCCATAAATTGGTTAATTGAATTAATTCCAAATGGATTGGCTGTGGAGAGAAATAATACCAGATCACGCACAGGCTGAAGAGATGTAAAGTCTGATCTATAAAAAACCAATGAGTCCGGTTGTTTTCCTCCTGAAATTGAAGTTTGATCAGATCAATGGTGCCATGTACCAGCATAAGAACCAAAGCCAGAGCCCAGTAAGCAGGATCTGCAAGTAAAATAAATACAATGAGCCCGTGGGTTATGAGGTGTAAATAAAACAGAGGTGATTTCCATTTTTTTTCTTCTTTTTCTTTAACCCACGATTGGGGTTGAAGGATAAAATCACCCAGGCAATGGGCCAGAAATAGCTTTAAAAGTAAGATCATCCGAGTAGTATTTTCATTTTTTTTCTAAACGTTTTTTCAATTTCTAATATTTCGTCTACATTGGCCCTCTTCCACCGGCCACTCACAGAATGCTGGGTAATGCCGAGTTGATGGCCAATTTCCTTTTGGGTAATGTTTGGATTTTGAAGTACAATTTCTACCAACTCAGCTGAAGATACCGACCAATTATCCATAAACGAGGCAGCCAGTTTCAAATAGAGATTAAACTCTTCATCAAAATCACACCATTCACTTTTGATGCCTATGCTTGTTTTTTCTTTTTTTAAGTTTTCAAATTTTTCAGCAGCATGGATGTAGGCGGGCCCGTTGCTTTCAGAAATGGTTTTTCCGGCATACGTTTTTTCACCAATGCCTATGGCCATTCTTGCATCCAGCCCATTGCTTTTGATATCTTCCTCTGCAGCCTTGATCTTTTTTATTAAAGCTTTTATCTTCAGTACTTTAAGTAGAACATCTTCTGGCCGCCCGACTTCTACCTGGAAAAAATCACCCCAAACAACTTCCCATTTTTGACCCTGCCTTCCCCATTTAGACAACGTTTTTTTCAATGGTGTTAACCATTTTTCTTGGTTTACCAGCTTCCTGGATGCTTTGATATCTCCCTTTATAACTGCAATCATAAATCAAATATCGTTATTTTACACGATATTTTAAAATATCATCGATTTAAGCGATAAATAAAAATATCGTCGATTTCAATGATATTTTATTATATCGTCGATTTCAACGATATTTTCCTTTTCAGACCACCTTTACCTTGCCCGTCACTACCTCACTGATCAGGGCAGTGCGGTACTCAGTCAGTAGATCGATTAATTTCTGGGTTTTTTCTTTTTTCGTGTCGATGCGCTGTAGTTCATTTGATATAAATTCAGTTATTTGAATTTGTTCTGTAATAGTGGGTGGGGTAGGAATTTCTAAGTTTGCATATTTATCCGCACCTATATTTTGAATAGTAGCTTGATTAAATATACTGTTTTTCCAGTCTTCATAAATTCCTGATTTTGTGAAAAAGTATAAGTAATCTGATAATAATAAATCTGGATTTGGGCTTGCCTTAATCAAGTATCCGGCAAAACATGCTAATCCTAAAAAATTTTTAAATTGAAAAGTCTTACCAACGGTTGCTCCACTTCTTGCGAACAAAATATCACCCTCTTTAAGAATGTAATCTTTTGCCTTTTCATAAGGAAGAGATTTAAAGGTGTCATTTTTCAATACTCCGTCATTTCTAAAGTCAGTAATTCTTATATATCTTGGATCATCTACATTTTCTTCTTCAGCTGACTCATTTGCTCCATACATAAGCTTTTCAGACAGCAAATGCCTCAACCTCTTCACCTCCCAATGCGCCGGTATCTCACCCATCCACTCAATACCCGAGTCTTTCATTTTTACCCCACCTCGGGTCGCTGAGCTTGTCGAAGCGAGCCTTGTCGAAGCGAGCCTTGTCGAAGCGAGCCCCTTTGTCACCGCCTCATTGATGATGGCCGACTTCTCCTCCTCATACAGCTCCA
>CALMWS010000457.1 GCA_937870795.1 uncultured Bacteroidota bacterium
GCAACCAAAAAGTCTGCCGTTAAATAAACATAGATATAAGATGAATCAAAAGCCTCTGCCTGACAAGCAGGGGCTTTTTTTTTAATAAATCCATGCCTTTTTCGTTATCTTTGAATTGATAACAACCATGAGATTTACCAGCCAAATTTTATTTTGCTTTGCCATTTTGTTGCTTTCCTCCTGTGGTACAGCATCAAAAATCAAAGATGGTGAGACTGCCTACCAGATGAAGCAGTATGCCACCGCCATAGGTATGATTAAAAAGGAAATAGAATCGGTAGGCAAACCCGAAATAAAAGCCAATAAATATTTTTTACTTGGTCAATGTTATTCCAAATTGTTGGATTATCCCCATGCACTGGAGTGGTATACATTGGCTGAAAAAAACAACCATGGTCCAGAGGCAACTTTGAAAAAAGCCTATATACTTAAAAACCTCATGAAATACGAACAGGCCATTGCAGGGTTTGAGAGCTTAAAAAACATAACGAGCTTAAGCCAGGAGGCTAAAAAACAAATTGATATCTGCAAGTCTTTGGCTTTGCAAATGACACAAGGCTCAGATTTGGGGGTTTCATTGGAGAAAATGTGGAGCGACAGTTATTACTCAGACTACGGTGCTGTGCAATACGATGATGATTTTTTGGTAATCACCTCTGACAGAGAAGAATCTACAGGAGGTAAAAGATATAGCTGGACAGGCAATAAATATGCAGACCTATATTTGGTTGATAAAGAGACAAGAGAGGTTAAACGATTTGATTCCGTGATCAATTCAGAATCCAATGAGGGGACTCCAGCATTTACCCAAGATTATCAAACCATGATCTTCACGCGATGTGTAGCAGGTGAAAATGACAAACACGATTATTGTAAGCTTTGGTTAAGTCGCAGAAACGATGGCATTTGGTCAGACCCTGTGATTTTACCTCTTTGTTTGCCAAACACCAATTATGGGCAACCCTGTTTGATTGAAAACGACAGTGTTTTGATCTATTCAACATCTGCTGAAGGAGGCAAAGGAGGATTTGACCTCTGGTATGCAGAATGGGATGGTGCCAATTGGAGCAACCCCGAACCCCTTCCATCTGTGATCAATACTGCCTACGACGAATTCTTTCCCACCTCTGATGGTGATACGCTGTATTTTTCATCGAATCGCGACGACGGCTTTGGTGGACTTGACATATATAAGACCTTTTTGAGTAAGGAGGGTAGATGGTCGATACCAGAAAGGTTGGGCACTCCGTACAATTCAGGGGCAGATGACCTTTCTTTATTTATAGACCGCACGGCTCCTGTCAACAGAGGCACCCTGCAGCAGGGGTACTTCACATCCTCAAGGGGCAATGAAGGAAGAGATGAACTTTATGCTTATAAAATCTATCAAAAAACCAAGGATGAAACCGTCGAACAAATTGAAAAAAATCCGGCCCCGACGGTTTCAGAAATCGACATCTATCTTGCTCTTAAAATTGTCAGCCCTGTTTATGAAAACAACGATCCCAATAAAGCAAGGTTAAGTAAAATAGCTGTACCTTTTGCTCAGGTATTTATCAAAGAAGGCGGCATCAGAAAACAATTTAAGGCAGATAAAAATGGACTGGTGCTTACCAATCTGGTAAAAGACAAAGTTTATGAAATTGTAGCAGGCAAAGATTCATTTTTAACTTCTCGCACAGAATTGTCTACTCAAAACCTATTTGTTGAAGTAGGGGAATCCAGCCTTACCATAAACAAAGAGTTGGAACTGGAAAAGATTTACAAGGGAAAGGAAATAGTACTCAACAATATTTATTATGAATACGATAAGTGGGATATAACACCTGAAGCAAAGCCTGCATTGGATGCACTTGTACAGATATTGAAGACCAATCCCTCTATTCAAATCCAGTTAGGGTCACATACGGATTGCAGGGGTGAATTGACATACAACGAAGTGTTGTCACAAAAAAGAGCCCAGTCGGTGGTTGATTACCTGGTGAATAAAGGCATTGAAATCACCAGGCTCAGTGCCATTGGATATGGAGAGACCCAACCCAACATAGACTGTTTGTGTGAAAGTTGTTCGGAAGCTCAGCACCAGGCAAACAGACGAACCACCTTCAAAATACTTTAAGCCATGTCAGCTCCTCTTGCAGAAAGAATGAGACCGTTGGTTCTCAGTGATTACATAGGGCAGCAGCATTTGGTTGGCAAGGATGGGATCTTATCTCGTATCATCCAATCGGGAAGTACGCCCTCATTTATTTTGTGGGGTCCACCGGGTGTGGGCAAAACAACACTGGCCAATATTATAGCTAATGAATTGAAACGACCTTTTTACGCCTTGTCTGCCATCAACAGCGGCGTCAAGGATATACGTGAAACCATAGAAAAAGCCTCACAATCCAATTTGTTTCAAAACAAAGCACCCATACTTTTCATTGATGAAATTCATCGTTTCTCCAAATCCCAGCAGGATAGTTTGTTGGGGGCAGTAGAGAAAGGTGTGGTCACATTGATAGGTGCCACTACCGAGAATCCCTCTTTTGAAGTGATCCCGGCCTTACTTTCCAGATGCCAGGTCTATACCTTGCACCACCTATCCAAAGATGATCTGGTTCAGATGGTCAGCAGGGCCATCGAAAAGGATGAATGGCTAAAATCTAAAGCATTGAAGATTGCTACCTATGACGCCATGTTGAGATTGAGTGGAGGCGATGGGCGAAAATTGTACAATATCCTCGAACTGGTAGCAGGCAACGCAGACCCTGGTGCAACCATAACCGATGAATGGGTGCAAACCGTAGTTCACCAGAATTTATCTGTGTATGATAAAGAAGGTGAAATGCATTACGATCTAATATCCGCGTTTATCAAGTCTATGCGCGGGTCGCATCCTGATGCTGCCATTTATTACATGGCCAGGATGATAGATGGGGGAGAGGATCCTCTTTTTATATGCCGGAGAATGATTATTCTGGCAGCTGAAGACATCGGACTTGCCAATCCAAATGCCTTATTGATGGCCAATGCTTGCTTCACTGCGGTTCACAATATTGGCATGCCTGAAGGTAGAATATTGATGGCACAGACGGCAATATATTTAAGTTGCAGTGCTAAGTCCAATTCTGCTTATATGGCCATCGAAAAAGCTCTTGGTGAAGTGAAAAGCAGATTGAATGTACCTATTCCACTGCATCTTAGAAATGCTCCAACCCAATTGATGAAAGAGCTGGGTTATGGCAAAGACTATCAATATGCGCACGATTTTTCGGGCAATTTTGTTGATATGAACTATTTGCCGGAAGAATTGGGAAACATCTCATTCTATACTCCCGGAGATAATCCGGCAGAAGAAAAAAATAAAATACTAATGTCGAGATTTAAAGGGAATAAGCTTTAAATATTGTAAAGTAAGACTTAGGGTTCATCATTGTCTCTTGTCCCTTTTGCAGGGTGTCCCATTTTATCACAGGGTACATATGACTTAGTAAATTTTCTCCAAGGGGTAGTCTTATAATGATCACCAGCAAAATAATGTATGATCATGTCAAAGTTTTCAGTATCCTGAAAGCCCTGGATGGTTTGAATGAGGTTGAGGTCCTCATCCAGAAATACAAGTGAAGGATAACTCAACTTACCTTGTAATAAAAATGCCGCCAGCTCATGATAACCACCCCTAAATGTCTTAACAAAATTGTAGGTATTACTCTTAAATTCGATGGGAGCTTTATCCTCTGCATCAAACCGAATGGCATAATAGTTTTGATTGATGTATTTGGCCACGTGGTCCTGACCAAAGGTACTGGCTTCCATTTTTTTACACCACCCACACCATTCTGTATAAACATCTATAAAAAGCTTCCTTGGTGCTTTTTCATGTTTGCTAAGTGCCTCCTCCCAACTCATCCACCGGATTTTATTTTGGGCAGACAAAGACACTTGTGCGCCGGTTACCAACAACAGTCCAATGATCAATCTTAATGACATGTTCAACTTCACGGAAATTCAGTGTTACAAAAATAATATACATTAAGCGATATTTGCAAGGTATGGGTTACTTTTACCCCTACCTTTAAAAAAACTTTAACTTTTGGCCGTAAGAAAAGCATAATTAATTGTAAATGAAACGCTAATATTCCAAAATCGACGTTAATTTGTATGAATTTAGGCTTGATTTCTCACTTCTAACAAATTAAATTAACATGAAGGTTTACCCCTTGTTTTTATTGATGATACTCACCCTTTCAGCGTTGATGAGCAGCTGTCAGAAGCCTGCAAGCGTTCTCAACCAGTCTTGTTACAAAGACAGAAAAGTTCAGGAAACCGTTAATGGAAAAATAGCCATCATTTCACTTTGGAACGATATTTACCTGCTTACATCAGTGGACGGGACGGAAAGATGGCAACCATGCGATTTACCTTCAGACCTGAAAATCGAAAAATTAAAAGTTGTATTTTCTGGTGATGTGATGTCCATATTTCCAGGAGAAAGAAGGGTAGCTACCCCATTGCATCTGATATCCATTAGCAAGCAGTAAAGAATATTAAGCAACCGGGTTTTTTACTTTCAGGCCAAGTTTTTCTGCTTCTTCAAACATCATTTTTTCTGCCTGACACCGGTCATTGGCAATTACGCCATCTAAAATGGCTTCTCTGATCGCAGTTTTGATGATGCCCACTTCCCTACAAGGTCCAATGCCGAAGGTCATCATTATGTCTTCACCTGTAATAGGGGGTTGCCAATTTCTCAACTTATCCTTTTCTTCGATTTCCTTGATCTTTTCAACCAATCGACTGTAGTTGTCGCGGTACCTAAGCTTCTTATCTTCATTTTTCGAAGTAATGTCAGCTTTGCATAAAATCATCAAGTCGTCGATATCTTCACCTGCCTCAAAAATCAGCCTTCTTACAGCTGAATCTGTTATTTCTTCTTTTGTAAGTCCAATGGGACGCAGGTGCAGTTTCACCAGCTTTTGAACATACTTCATTTTGTGGTCAAGAGGTAATCTTAGCGCTTTAAAAATTCTGGGTACCATCACAGCTCCCAGTACTTCATGACCATGAAATGTCCAGCCTAGCTGATCGTCAAATTTCTTAGTGGGGGGCTTGGCAATGTCGTGCAACAAGGCAGCCCACCTCAGCCATATATTATCTGAGTCACGTGCTACATTGTCAAGTACTTCCAATGTGTGGTAAAAATTATCTTTGTGACCTATGCCATTTTTCACTTCAACTCCATGTAATGCTGCCATCTCGGGAAAAATAAGAGAAAGTAAACCCGTATCGTACAATTTTTTAAACCCCGTTGAAGGTTGGGGTGATGACATTATTTTTCCCAATTCAGCGGAAATCCTTTCAGCCGAAATGATTTTAATCCGGTTTTTGTTTTTGCCAATGGCTGCAAAAGTTTCATCTTCGATCCTGAATCCCAATTGTGTGGAAAAACGGATGGCGCGCATCATTCTTAATGGATCATCTGAAAATGTTTTCCCCGGTTCCAAAGGAGTCTTGATCATTTTTTGTTCAAGGTGGTAAAGACCATTAAACGGATCCAGAATGGTGCCGAAATCCTCTTCATTGAGGCTGATGGCCAACGCATTGATAGTGAAGTCTCTCCGATTTTGATCATCTTCCAATGAACCTTCTTCGACAGCAGGTTTTCTGGAGTCCATTTGATATGACTCTTTCCTGGCACCCACAAATTCAATTTCAAGGTCTTTGTACTTCAACATTGCAGTGCCAAATCTTTTGTACACCACAATTCGGGGAATAGGCCTTAGTTTGTATGACACCTGTTCTGCCAGAGATATGCCATCACCTACACAAACGATGTCAATGTCTTTAGAACTGCGAGCCAACAAACGATCCCTGACAAAGCCACCAATAACATACGATTGATAACCCAATTGGGCTGCAGTCTGTCCGATCAGTGTAAAAATCTCTCTTTCGTATGGTTGAATGTTGATGATCAAAGCTTAAAATTCAGGGGGCAAATATCGCTTTTTTTTTGAAGTCCTTATGGCTTGCTTCTTTCAATTATCGTTTTCAATTGTCAATCATTCAGCAGAATTTTGCTGTTTTTCAAGCTGCCGTTGGTATTCCCAGAGCCTGAATTCGCTCAACAAAGAAATACAAAATTCTATGCCGGCATACAAAATCACGGGAACAAAACTACCGATGGCCAGTCCTTTTTCACCAAATATAATTCCTCCTGTTAAGAGGAAAACACTCGAAAGTAAGGTGTACAAATATCGCCTCCTGTTCGCAGCCTTTTTATCTAATCGGAGACGGTTGGTCTGTATTTCTGAAGTCAATTCATTTTGCTCCAAAGTTGAAAAGCTTTTGAAATAATTGAGTTTTTGCTGCGCCTTGTAATATACGTAGATGGCTTTACCAATTGAAAATGCAGAAAAGAGACTTAAACCAATAGCCAGATAAAACCATCCTATCTTTTGGGTGAAACCAAATAAAAAGCCGGCTGCCGTACCCAAAAATACACTGAGTCCCAGGTAAAAATAGGCAGTTAACTGGTCCCCTTTGTAAATGATGATGGTTTTGTCGATCATGCATTTAAAGTGATAAGTTGTCAATGATCTGCTCAGAAACCAGATTGGGCATGGTGACTTTCAAATTGGGTTCATGATCCATTGCCCTCTGGATGGCTTCCATGGCTTCAGTATTCCTCGCCCAGCTTCTTCGGGCTATGCCGTTGTTAACATCCCAATGCAGCATAGATTTGATATTGGCCTCACTCTGAGGGCTGCCATCAATCACCATGCCGAAGCCTCCATTGATTACTTCTCCCCAACCTACACCTCCGCCATTGTGCAGGGATACCCAGGTCGCGCCTCTAAACGCATCACCTACAAAATTATGAACCGCCATGTCTGCGGTATATTTTGAGCCATCGTAGATATTAGAAGTTTCTCTGTATGGCGAATCAGTGCCGGAAACATCGTGGTGGTCTCTACCCAATACAACAGGACCCTGGATTTTTCCTTCAAGTATGGCTTTGTTGAAAGCCAAAGCAATTTTTATCCTTCCTTCTGCATCGGCATACAATATTCTCGACTTTGAGCCAACAATGGGTATATTTTCATCGGCTTGTTCAATCCAGATAATGTTGTCATTGAGCTGCCCACATATGCTTTCTGGAGCTGTAACCAGTAAACTTCTCATTACATCAAGTGCAATGGCATCAGTTAAATCAAGATCACTTTTTAAGCCTGATGTACATACCCATCTGAATGGACCAAAACCATAATCAAAACACATAGGCCCCATGATGTCTTGAACATAACTGGGATATTTGTATTTGCCTTCTGCTTTATCAACCCAAACATCAGCGCCTGCCTCTCCTGCTTCTTTGAGAAAAGCATTGCCATAGTCCCAAAAATACATGCCTTTTTGCACCATGGCATTGATGGCTGCAACGTGTCTTATCAGACTCTTTTTGATCATTTCCATCAGAGAAGCCTTATCTTCGATGAGCAGTTTTTTAGCTTCAGCAAAAGATATGCCTTGCGGACAATAGCCCAGGTCGTCAATGTTGTGCAATGAAGTTTGATCCGAGCCCAGCTCAACAAAAATGTCATTGCTGACCAGACTTTCCCACAGGTCAACAATGTTTCCATGGTAAATGAGCGCAATGGCTTCTTTATTTTGTTGACATTGTGAGATGCGTTCGATCAATTTAAATCCATCATCATAAACATTTTCATTTTTGATGTAGCCATCCGCAACTCGTTGACTGATGGCATCAGGATCCACTTCTGCAATTACACAAACGGCTCCGGTAATTACACCGGCTAAGGCCTGAGCCCCCGACATACCCCCCAATCCGGAGGTCACAAAGATTTTACCCCGTAAGTCGGTAATGCCCGGCATTAATTTTCGGCCAGCATTGAGCAATGTAATGGTTGTGCCGTGTACAATGCCCTGGGGACCAATGTACATGTAAGATCCGGCAGTCATTTGACCATAAGAAGTTACGCCCAGGGTGTTGTATTTATTCCAGTCTTCCTTTGAGGAATGATTGGGAATCATCATGCCATTGGTAACCACTACCCGTGGCGCTTTTGAGTGGGAAGGGAAAAGACCCATTGGATGACCTGAGTACATCACCAAGGTTTGTTCATTTGTCATTTCCGACAAATATTTCATGGTCAGAAGGTATTGAGCCCAGTTTTGAAACACGGCTCCATTACCACCATAGGTTATCAATTCTTCAGGGTATTTGGCCACCTTGGGGTCCAGGTTGTTTTGTATCATAAGCATAATGGCAGCTGCCTCTTTGCACTTGGCCGGGTATGCTTCTATGGGTCTTGCATACATATCGTAGTCTGGCCTGAAACGATACATGTATATGCGACCATAGGTTTTTAACTCATTTAAAAATTCGGGGGCAAGGGTGGCATGCCATGTTTCAGGAAAGTAGCGCAGGGCATTGACGATGGCAAGCTTCCATTCAGAGGGGCTTAGCTTGGAAATGTTGCGTTTGGGAGCATGCGGAAATTTGGGATTCAAGGGCATAGCAGCCGGCAATTCAGCTGGTAGGCCTTGTGCGATGGATGCTGCAAAGGGTAGGGAAGTAGTAGTCATATAGGATTAATCATTTAGGGTCAATTCAATGGGACAATGGTCTGAACCCATGAGTTGGTCATGGATTTGTGATGCAGCCAATGATTTCTCGAGTTTTGAATCTACGAGAAAGTAGTCGATCCTCCAACCGACATTTTTGGCTCTGGCTCCAAATCTTACACTCCAGAAAGTATATTGCACTTTTTCAGGATAAAGGTGACGGTAGGCATCTAGTAAGCCTACATTCAACAGCCCGTCCATGCCGTCAATTTCTGTTTGCGTATAGCCGGAGGTCTTGTTGTAATTTTCCTTGGGTCTTGCAAGGTCAATGGCTTTGTGCGCAACATTGAAATCACCCGTAACAATGATCGGTTTTTTCTTCTTTAATTTACTTAAATAGCCGGCAAATGCCTTGTCCCAATCAGATCTGTACGACAATCTTTTAAGGCCCTCTCCACTGTTAGGGACATAAACATTGACCAGGAAAAAATTTTGGTATTCTGCGGTTATCACTCTGCCTTCAGTGTCGTGTTCAGCAATGCCAATATCTCTGCTAACGGATAAAGGCTCTGTTTTGGATAAAATAGCCACACCAGAATAGCCTTTTTTCTCGGCTGAATTGCTGTATATATGCCAACCCGTCATTGGGGAAAGAGCCTGTGCTACCTGATCATCCTGGGCTTTGGTCTCCTGCAGACACACCACGTCTGGAGAAAGAGATTCTATGTGGCTGTGAAATTCTTTTCCAATGTTGGCCCTCAGACCATTTACATTCCATGATATAATTTTCATTGAAAATGATTTGTGTTTTGATTTGAGCAAAGATAACTAAGCAACACGCAATTTATGCGATAGTTCTTTAGGGGAAATAAAAAAGCCCGGAGACAAAGTCAACGGGCATTACTCAATTTAATAACCAAAACTCATTCTTAGTATACCAAATAACGTGCCAAATATTATGAAAACATAAAATGTATAAGTCAATCTGGTAAACTTTTTATCTTAAATCTCCGAAAAGATGTGATTTCCAAAAATTTTGCTCATAACTTCATATGAGCAAAATGAATTTTACAATTAATAACCAAAACTTACACAATACAAAGATAATACACATTAAAGATTTTTGCAATATGTAATGTACTTTTTTTTACTGTTTTGGTTATATTTATTTATTGTAATATATAAAATATTGTAAATTAAATAGATGGGCTTTGTGCCTATTACATTTTTTTAATCCAGCTCAACCTGATTTTCTTCACTTCCATGGGCAGAATTTCTAACAAGGGGAAGTTCTATGAAAAAATCTGTTCCTTCTTTGGAGTTGGGAGAAACAAAATATAGACGCCCATTCATGCTTTCTATCATATTGGCCGAAATAGCCAATCCCAGGCCAGTGCCAGAGCTTTTGGTGGTAAAATTAGGGGTAAATACCTTTTCTTTCATTGTCTCAGGGATGCCAACACCATTATCGCTTACTTTGATGATAGCATAAAGTTCGTTTTGACTTAATTCGATGTCTATTTTCCCCCTTTTCCCTTCTGGAATAGATTGAGTTGCGTTTTTTACAATGTTGTTTAAAATTCTCACCAGCTGGTTTTTATCAGCAAAAACATGAATATCATTCATAGGCTCTGCCATCTGGATATCCATGTCCTCTCTTTTGCGGAACAGGTCATGGATGTGCTCTACCACTTCATTGAGCACGATGGTATCATTTGAGGCCTTGGGCAAGGTACCAAACGACGAAAATTCGTCTGCAATTTGAGTAAGATTTTCAATCTGTTCCAAAATCGTAGCCGACGTACGCTGTATAAGGATCTTGGTTTTTTCAGCATCGGTTGATGCCGCATTTTGCATGTGTTGGATGCTCAATTTCATAGGCGTTAGTGGATTTTTAATCTCATGCGCCACCTGTTTGGCCATCTCCCTCCATGCCAGATCTCTTTGCGTCTTACTCAATAGATCCGCACTGTGGTTGAGTTCCACTTGCATTTTGTTGAAATTTGAAATCAAAGCACCAACTTCATCCGGGTTTTTCCACTCCAGTTTTTCATTGTCGCGGCCAAGTTTAAAATCTTTTAGCCTCGAGGACAGATTTTTGAGTGATTTGGTCATAGGATTGGTCACTATCATAGATAGTGCCAATGCGGTTAAAAACAGAAAAACACATAGGGTCAGCAGGGTACTTAAAAAATCATACAAGCCGGCATACCCCCGGGAGCGCTGTAAGTCTTCGGTGAGGAAAAAACCAGAAACACTTTGATTGGCATCATAAATGGGAATCAGCACCTTGTTTTTCTGATAAATGGTACTGAGCACCCTCAAATTTGCACTATTGAGATTGTTTTCTTTTAATATTTGGGTCAATTGAAGTCGTTCAGGTGCATTCTCATAACTCAATGAACTTAGAATTCTGATGCCAGAAGCAGAATAAAAAGCTATGGGCAGGTCGTGTACACTTTCCAGAGCTCTGAATGCCTTTTCCAATCTGCCGTCTTCCCGTGCATTTTCGGTTTCGGGAAAATTGGTTTGAATGTCTTTTATCAGCACATCCAAAAGCATCTCAAAGCTTTGTGTATTTTTTATATTGTATAATCGTTGATAATAAAGGGCTGTAGTGCCTCCAATGAGTACAAATGAAAACAACACCAGTCCTGTTATGGTGGTTTGGAATCTGCTCCTGAGTGATTTTCTCATATTGAAACTCAGGTGATAACGATCATCAATAAAATGGAAAAAGGAATTGAGTAAAACCAAAACCAGGACCATGATGCCCGTTAAGGAAATAAACAGCGTAAGCAATGGCAAAAATCGGGCAATAAAACCTTTGTAAGCCAGACTCACTAAAACATAATTGCCAGTATTTTTTTGAGCAATAATCTGATGGCTTTGATTTTTTATCAGATCAGCCAGCAAAGGAGGGTAGACCGCACCTTCTCTGCTTCCCATTACTTTAATCAAATGATCGTCTTTATAAACAGCGATGGTTGATTTATAGGGGAATCTTAAGTTGGGCTTTGACTTGCTTGAAAACTGAATGGCCATGTAAACGGGATTGACCGGTTCAGATGCATTGTCAATGTGATAGTAAAGTACTGCTGATTTTTCTATGGGTGAATAATAGATGTGCTCAGAAAGCAGCATACTTTCTGCTATTAGGCTTTCGATTCTGTTTTTGTTGGCAATTTGGTTGAGCGCCAGACTGGTTCCTTTCTTATCGTAGCAATAAATATTGTCGATGTACACGCCGGCATCTTTTGGTATTTGGTTGCCAATGTAAGATTTGAGGTCTTTAACATCAAGATTGCCAATCCAGGGTAAATTCGACAATGACGGAAATAGTTCTGAATTTACAATAGTGTCATTAATGGCTTGCAACAAAGCAAGGTCTTCTTTGGCTGCTTCTTTGTAGGCTTTATCCAGATTTTTGTGGCTTATCTGGTCGTTTCTTTCAAGTGCCAGAGAATAAATCAAAGAGCTGTAAAAAAGTCCAAACACGAGGACAGCACTCAGCAGAAAGGAAACATTGATTTCAAAATATTCAAAGTACAGATCCAGTAATAAAAAAAGCACCATCAGGAAAAGCACTATGCCAATGGTATTAGTTTTAAAGCCGGAAAAAATAAACATCACCGTTACTCCTAAAATAGCTAGGGTGATGTAAAGGCTTTTTTCCCAACCCTTGCTACCTGTCACCGTTTTGGAGTACAACCGCTTGGCCAGATACACCAAAATAAAGAGATAACAGATCGACAATCCATAAAAGAAAAATTCTGAAACCCCAAAATTCATCGCTTCCTCTATGTTCACAGTCAGTTTTCCCCTTAGGATAAACAACTCTGCCCATGCAGCCAAAAAATACACAATGAAGGCAAGTACAAAGGACCCAGTAAGGTATCTGACACCAGGGTTCATTTTCCATATTTTTGTTTTAAACCAGTCAGTTTGGCTCAAAACAGAAACATAAAGTAGCAAAATCAAAGCCCATGCAAAATGCCATAAATCTAGTTGTAGATGGTTCTGCACATATTTGGTTCCAAAAAAAGAGGAATTGTGAAAGAGTTTATTACCTGTTATATAGCCTGGAAAAACAAAAAATAAGGTAGAAGCCAGTAAAATCCACAACCGATCATGCCTTCTCATAATTGCGGTCCAGTAAAGTGAATTTCTGATCCAGTGTATCAATGCTATGCACAACAAAAACAAGCCCATGAACCAACCACTGAAGAGTAAGCCTTCTTTGAATATGCTTCTTTTTCCATCTATGTGATCAAAGGGGAAATAAAATTTGTAGTCAAAACCGCCTGCTGAAAATTGTTTAAATAATTTTCCCTGCTGGCCTGTAGCCGGCAATTCTTTGTTCCAGTAAAGCAGGCTGTCATTTTTTAATACTTCTATGGAAAAACCCGAGTTTTCCAATGCAGCCGGTGTTTTTGATTGTGTTGAGAACACGGTATTGACCACCAGCATGGAATCCTCGTGGAAATTTTCTTCCAGATCTTTTATAAATTCTCTTCTTACATCAAACAAAGTGGAGCTTTCGCGAAAATGATAGCCCAGCACACTCCCAAAAAGAATGAACCCAATTAGAAAAAGATTGATGGTCTTTTGCCCCAAAATATTTGCAAATTTGGATGCAAATTAGTGAAAAACGTAATACTATACATATCATTATTCATTTATATGTTTTTTTCTGGACTTTCCCCCTCCGATTTACTATTTTCGCATTGCCAATTGGCCCGATGGATACTATTTTTGTATTTTTTCGTTTAAATTGAAAAACGATTTGATTTGAGAGTCTTCCTTTTTCTGGTTTGTCTGATCCCTATGATCCTTTGGGGCCAAAAGGATGAGCTGGTTGTAACTAGGTATGAGGCATTTGAGCAAAACAGCACCATC
Source organism: uncultured Bacteroidota bacterium (assembly GCA_937870795.1). GTDB lineage: Bacteria > Bacteroidota > Bacteroidia > Chitinophagales > Saprospiraceae > JADKBO01. The sequence goes on from CALMWS010000457.1 coordinate 13,468, forward strand.
AATCATCTTGATGTTGACAAATTCAATAAAATTTATGTTTCCACCACCAATGGACTGGGCATAATTGGAAACCTCGATGACAAGCCGCTGTTTATATTGCGAGGGCATTCCGTTATCGATGTTTGTTTTCATGAAAAGCATGGTACCTGGGCCGCCACCTCATCGGCATTGTACGAGCTGGCAGGTGAAAAAGAGTTTACCTTGCCCGACAAAGATGCCGTAATTCATGGCCTCGATTTTTTTCAACAAAGACTTTATATTGCCACGGACAAGGGCTTATTTATCCGAAATATGGGTACTGGCAAATTTGAAAATCTCAATACCCGTAATTCTGATCTACCCTCCGATTACATTTATTTTGTTTATGCAGATTCTAAATCAAGATGCTGGCTGGGCACGAAAGTAGGCGAAGTCAGAATCGTTGAGGATGACTGGCAGGTGGATCACAGGGAAAAGCAGGTAACCCATTATTATGAAAACAATGAAGGCCTTTGGTTTGTCTCTACCGACTCAAAAGATCAGAAACAGGAAATGTGGTTGATTGATCATTACAATCGATATTACGATGCTGGTTTCGGCCCAGACCTTTACCAGGGTACTTTCAATGATTTTTGTATTGATTCAAAGGGGAGACTGTATTTTGCATCTGAAGCATTCATCAGATATGACCCATACGAAGAGCGAACCGAAAATTATACTGAAAATGCCGGTGTAATTTCAAGTAAATGCAGTTCCACCGTTTGTGATAAAAATGACAACATTTGGATTGGCACGGCAGGCGAAGGTCTGTTTACACTCAAATTCAGTGACAATGCAGGCAAGGCGCTTTCTGTAGCATGCATTACGGAAAAGAAACCCAGCTGTCACGGAAAATCTGATGGGGTTGTCAAAGTAATCGCTACCGGAGGGGTCGGGCCCTTTGATTACGTATGGAGCAACAGACTGCTGAGTGGCAGCAATCCCAAAAATATTGGAGCAGGCAACTATGCAGTCACTGTCTCTGACCGGGCCCAGAACAGGCAGGTGTGCAGCATTGAAGTGCAGCATCCAAGTGAAATTCAGATCGATGTTGTTGACTTGCAAAAGATCAAATCAGCCAATGGAAAGGAAGGTAGAATTGAAGTGAAAGCAGGAGGAGGAACCGGAGATCTAAGTTATATTTGGAGCAATGGATCAAAGAAAAATTACATCGAAAAATTAGGAGCGGGCGATTATGGAGTTACAGTGAGCGACAAGAATAAATGTACAACTACTGCCTATTACAAGGTTACCAGAGATAAGATCTTACCTGATCTGGATATGAAGACCATCACTGTTGGCAAGACACTCAGAATCAATGAACTTTATTTCAAAGCAGACAGTACCGAGATTTCTCCGGAAAGTTTTGAAGTACTCAATGAGTTGTACGATTTTTTAGCTGCCAATCCTTCCGTAGTGGTGGAGATTGGCGGGCACACCAATACCATTCCTCCTCATGAATACTGTGACAAGCTCAGCACGGAAAGAGCAAGAACGGTAGCTGAGTATTTTTACAATAAAGGCATTCCGGTAACCCGTCTGAGTTTTCGGGGTTATGGTAAACGACAGCCTATTTCTGACAGCACGTCGCTGGAAGGGAGACAAAAAAACCAGCGGGTAGAAGTCAAGGTAATATCGATGTAAAAAAAAAGCCCTTCAAAAGGGCTTTTTTATTAGTTGAAAATCTCTGTTCCTGAAAAATGGAAACTGGATTCAATGGCTGCGTTTTCATCGCTATCTGAGCCGTGAATGGCATTTTCACCAATATTTTTGGCAAATCTGGCTCTGATGGTACCCTCAGCAGCTTCTGCCGGATTGGTAGAGCCAATCAAAGTTCTGAAGTCGGCCACAGCATTGTCTTTTTCAAGAATGGCTGCTACAATAGGTCCAGATGACATAAACTCTACCAATTCACCATAAAATGGTCTTGCACTGTGAACGGCATAAAATTCTCCTGCCTTTTCAGCAGAAAGTTTGGTGTATTTCATGGCCACGATTTTAAAGCCTGCTTCGCAAATTTGGTTCAAAATGGCGCCAATGTGTCCTGCTTTAACAGCATCCGGCTTAATCATAGTAAAAGTTCTGTTTCCTGACATGTTCTTGAAATTTAGGATTTGAAATTATAAGGACGCAAAATTAACAATCTCCGGGTCTTACCTCAATTCTGGATATTAAATTTTTTGCTATGTCACAAAATTTTTGGAAATTCGCCCCCCAGTTAATGGAGGATCAACGAAATATAAAATTAAAATTATCCAATCCACAGGATATTGTTATTCTTTCTCACCGAAATCCTGATGGAGATGCAGTGGGATCTACAGTGGCGTTGGCCCGCTTTCTTAAAAAGGGAAATCATGCGGTTAAAATAATTTATCCTAGTGAATATCCCACTGTATTTCAATACCTTATTGATGATCAAAACCCTCCGCTTATCTATGATCTGGCCCCCCAGCAAAGCATAGAGGCCATAAAAAATGCAAGTGTGATTTTCCT
>CALMWS010000458.1 GCA_937870795.1 uncultured Bacteroidota bacterium
TGGAGCGGCTTTACTACGTGAGTCTTGTGAAATGTATTTTGGAAACCGGACGAACGCACCAGATCAGGGTACACATGAAGTACAAAGGCCATACACTTTTTAACGACTCGAGGTACGGGGGAGATAAGATACTTAAGGGCACCATATTCAGTAAGTACAAACAATTTGTGGAAAATTGTTTTACCATCATGCCAAGGCAAGCGTTACATGCCAGGGTTTTGGGCTTTGAACATCCGGTGACCGGTGAGCAGATGCGTTTTGTTTCAGAGTTGCCACCCGATATGGCCCAGGTGCTTGACAAATGGAGGAATTATGTAAAAAGCAGAAAAGAAAATCTCGGAGAAGAGATATTGGTAGAATCATGATATTGAAGGAACGCATTGAGGCATTTATACAATTGGGTTTGGGCCTAAAGCAGGAAGACGCACCTGAATTCAGGTCTATGTTGGAAAAAGCAGAAAGTTATAACCCCTGGTTTTCACGTGAAAACATTCTCACATCCATAGCGGCCATTCGCGACCAGATGCTGGATGCTCATTTGTTGCAGCAGTGGCTTTCAGAATATCTTTTAAATGATATCAAGCCTAAAAAAGTGGGCCTGATATTGGCCGGCAACATTCCTGCAGTTGGTTTTCACGATGTGTTGTGCACACTTGTGAGTGGCCACTATGCGCTCATCAAGCTATCAGACAAAGACAAGGTTATTATACCTTTTTTATTAAACCAACTTGTCCAAATACAGCCGGCATTTGCGCAACAATTTGAATACGTAGACCAGTTAAAAAACATAGATGCGGTAATAGCTACCGGTTCAGACAATACAGGAATTTATTTCAATAACTACTTTGGCAAATATCCCAATATCATTCGTAAGCACCGAAACAGCATTGCTGTTCTTGATGGCAATGAGGATAAAGAAGCTTTGAAACAGTTGGGTAGAGACATCTTTCAGTATTTTGGTCTAGGCTGCAGAAATGTATCCAAAATTTACATACCTGTTGATTATAATATCGACAACTTATTAGAAGCACTACATGAATACAATGCCATCATCCACCATCATAAATACAAGAACAACTTTGACTACAATCTTGCTGTGTTTCTACTCAACCGCGTAAAATACAAGAACAATGGCTGTCTAATGATGATTGAAGATGAGCGTTTAACCTCACGGATAGCCTCAATTCACTATGAGTATTATAGTGATGAAGTTGATTTGAAAGAAAAATTGAACAAAATCATCGAAAAAGTACAATGTATAGCAAGCAACAAACCGCTGCCAGGTTTTGCTACGGTTGCTTTGGGGGAGACACAAAGGCCGGGATTGAATGATTATGCTGATGGTATTGATACTTTGGCCTTTTTAA
>CALMWS010000459.1 GCA_937870795.1 uncultured Bacteroidota bacterium
TATTTGAAAACCAAATATTAAATTTAGCACTGAACCCGCTAATTTGCCAAACTGCTGTTGTGTGTGGTTTTTATTAATTCTTCTTGGTATTTTAATAATTTCAGCTTTGTCAAAAAATATCCTCTTGATAGAAGAAAGGCATAGTTATTCATAGCCGAAAATAGTATTTCCAAATTTTTGTCAAAGTACTTTTCATTTCCAAAATACTGCCATTTTTTTGTTAGATACAATTCCAAGTTTTCTTTTATTTCTTTGGTTATCTCTGTTGTATAATATTGACTTTCTAGTATTTCAGAAATTCCCTTTTTTAATCGTATTTCAAGTGCTTCAACTTTAATAAAATTGGCTCTAATTTGTTCAAATGTTGTTGTATAATTTACAAATTGCAACTCGTTTGATAGTAGAATATAAACATCATATTTTGCATCAAATTCTTTGTCGTAGTTAAAAAAATGATTGTAGAGTTGTTCTAATGAAGGATTTAAATTAGCTTTTTGTTCAACACTTCTAAAATATTTAAAAATTTCAATGTCATTTGTTTTAATTTTTTCAGTTAATAATTCTAACTCCTTTTCTAATTTAGAAATTAAAGATTTGCAATCTTTCTTTGAATATTTAATACCATCATAGTCAAATGTTTTAACTTCATATGTATTATTGGAAATTAGTTTGATTGATTCTATATCATTTTGTAATGATATAGCGGTGTAAACTTCTTCTATTATGTCTTCTGAAAACAAATCTTCAAGTTCTATAATTTTTGTACTTTCATCAATGTTTTGAATATCAAAAAACAATGGGTTTTTGTTATCGTAATAAGAATTATAAACCTTTGAAAAGGTGTTTCTCAAAAAATCTTCTTTAAAGTTTGATTGAAACATTTCAAAATTTAAAACTGAACATTCTCCAGAATAAACTACATCATTAAATATCTTTTGAGTAATTACCTTTTGTGTTTTCTCAATATTTGAAAATAACAAATTGGCGGGTTCACTATTAAGGTTTGTACTTGACAAACCTGTTTTTTCTAACATTACAATTCTGTCTTCTGTACTTGGATGCGAAGCCCATTGGTCTTTTACTACCAATTTTGATTTGTTAAATTTGTTTAGCTCTTTTTCTGATATTTGAGGAAAATTGTTTGTAATTTCAATATCAATGTCTCTTGCAATAAAGTTTGTTACAAACAAATGTTCTTTATAAATATTTTCAGATTTTTTATTTTCAGCAATTTTTCTATCATAAAAAGATAACACTGAATTTAAAGAATGGTTAGCCAAAGACAACCTAAGTAACGATTTTTTTAAAGGCTCATAGCCAGTTACATTTGCAGCTATTTCATCTGCGTGAAATTCCATTTCTCTTGAAAGTGCCATATAACTTATATTTACTACACCATAGATTTGTCTAAGAACCCATTTTATACCTTTTATAATTTTTATAGCAACAATTACAAAAATTGAAAAATAGCCACTTACATTTGCCCATTTTTGTAAAATATTATCATATGATTCATTGTCATATAAAAGATTGAAAATAACTTGATTTACATTGTAAACATAACTTCCCACCTTCATAGTTTTTTGAGAAAAATGTCCGAATTCGTGGCTTAATATTGCTTTAAGTTCTGATTGAGTAACTGTATTAACCAGACCTAGACCAATTTGTAGATTCTTTTTTATAGGAAAAAACATACTCCAAAAGCTAGAGTCATAAAATACAGCCGCATTTACATCTGATGATAGATACACTTTTTTTGGAAAATTTGTTCCAACTTCTTTTACAATATCATCAATCATTTTAAATAGTTTTGGCTCGTCTGATTGTTTAATTTCAGTCAGATGAGAACGGTCAATTTTATGCGATTTAAAAATAAATTTAAGTAAGAAGAACAAAACTAAAACTCCCAAACTTGCTAAGCCAATTCCCAAGGCAATAGTTATGAACATTGGGCGAACTGCTATTAGCACAATCCCTCCATAAACGCATAAAAAGGTCAATCCTACTGCTAGAACTAACAAAAGTAAATAGGTAAGTATGAAAAAAGCTATTGATAAAACAGCTTTTGTCGTTTGAGTTCTAAACTCGGATGAGATTTTTATTTCTTTCATTGTTTTTAGTTTGTTCTGTTGTCAAATCACACACAACGGCTTGGCGCTTGGCGAAGAAGCGGATTTTGAAGCACCAAACTGTCTGCCAGCACTGAACCTGCCTGCCGGCAGTCAGGCTTGATACGTAGCCCAAAACTTTATCTAAGCACTGAACCTGATTTATTACCTTGCAGTTGAATAAGGTGACCAAATTTTGTTTGATATTCTCCCAAATCAAGACTATCATATCCATAGTAACTTTCCATTTCTATTGAGTCAAGTTGGCTTTTACATAATTTTTCGACTATGCTTGTCTCAAATTTATTCAATTTACTATTTCTTTTAAACTGGCATGACAGTAAAAGGATAAAAATTAGATATAATTTAAAAAGTCTCATTTATTACAATTAAGTATAACGGTTTGGTGATATGGAGCGGACGCAGCGATAGCAAGTCTGATCTCATATCACTTGTTATGCATCGTCAGTTTTAGTTATGAAATCAATTTTCCAGTTTTCGTATTCATCCAAACTGTTTAATTCTGTTTTTCCGACCATATACTTATGTCCTACAAATTTTGAAATTAGCAATTCTGGCACAAAAACACTTTTGCCAGAATTCAGTCTTTCCTTTATAGATTCGAACCTTCTTTTTGACCAATTCTTGAGTTTTGGATCTTTAGAATTTGAATTTTTCGCCATCTTTGTTAGAAGTTGAAAATCTAATCTATCTGTGGTTTTCAGATAGTTGTCGATTATGTCATTGTAGTTCATGGATTCAGTAGTGTTATCAGTTCGAATTTCAAGATTGTTTAGTATGAAGTGTTCGATTTCGGAAGTTGTAAGTAAACCGTTCACACTATTGAATGAATTAAAATCTAAATCACTTAATTTTAAAATTTTGCGAATATGAAAATAGTTAGGTGAAATTCTGAGTTCATCATATGCCACCATTTTATGATGACCATCAATTATGAATTCATCTGACCAAACATTGTCGTTGTAAGGAAACTTCCACTCAAATTCCTGTTCGAGTAAATAAAGATGAGAGTATACAACAGCAATTGGCCTCTTACCTTTTTCAATATGTAGCTTGAAATGGTTTATTCTTTCTCGACTAAGTGATTTTGCATCTTGGGAGAATAGAAAGTTTCTATCTACCGCAGGGTAATAATTGTAGGTGAAATTTTTATATCCCTCATATTTATCAATATACTGTAAATCGAATTCTTTAATTTCATTGTGAAACGAAACTTGATACTTCCCATTGGTGAATAGGTTCAGAAATTCTGGAATCAGGCTTTCACTCCCTTCTCTATCAGAGTTGTTTAGGCTACGATTTAGATTGTCAGTTAATAGTATTTTGTCTTGGAAATTTGAAGATGCTATATATCTTCCTATCGAGCCGCTGCAATCTGGCCAAGTTGCAGTGATTGATTTTTCATTTAATTGAATTATACTTACGAATCCATCACAAACGATGTTTAATATTCCTTGGCCTTCTTCAATTTGATACTCATTCATTTTTTGTTCCTTGATGATGCATAATCGAGTCACGCAGGGGAATCCCACCCCTACGTTCTCACAGAACCGTGCGTGAAAGTCTCCCTTCACACAGCCTGTCCCGTCAAAAGCGGGAGCTCTTCATGTTTATAAATCACACAAAGATATTTATATACCTCTATGGATATACCAATCTCCAATGAGCAAATAGGGTTGGATTTTCTTTATATTTAGCCTTTAACCAGCGAATGGCTGCATACTTATACAATCCCTTTTCCCATTTTACCCATTTAAGTAGTCTGGCATTGAGTTGATTCCAAACATATCGCATACTACCATTCTCAAACTTATGAAAATAGTTTATAATGCCTCGTATCATTGGATTCAATTCTAAGGCTATTTGTTCAATGGGCCGTCGCCTCATATGAATTTTCCAGCTTTTGAATTTCCTCAATATCCCAACTCTAGAATTGATACTAACATATGTACCTGGTAAGCTTTTGACACCTTTTGTAGTTATGACACCTACAGGTTTAATGCAGAATCCAAGAAAATCGTATTTCTTCGGGTAGCTCTTTTCAGATTTACCCCTTAGATTAACAATCTTCGTCTTTAATGGATGCAATTCCAAGTGGCAAACAATCATTCTTGCCCTTAGAACCTTCAGCATAAATAAGGCCTGCTTCTCCGTCTTGCAATGAACAACAATGTCGTCTGCATATCTCTCAAAAGGTTTTTCAGGGTGGTTAATTTCCATCCATTTGTCGAATACCACGTGTAGGAACAGATTTGCTAGCAACGGACTAATGACACCGCCTTGCGGCGTGCTTGTCACAGTGTTCACGTACAAGCCCTCCTTATTCACTACACCTGCTTTAAGCCATCTAAGTACATACAAAAGTACCCATCTATCTTTACAGTAATGTTCAATTGATTTCATCATCAGATTATGGTCTATGTTGTCAAAGAAGCCCTTGATGTCTATGTCAATTGCAAAATCATGATTTAATGTTCTTGCGTTTGATTGTCGAACTGCATCATGTGCACTCTTTTTGGGTCTATAACCATAAGAATCAGGATGAAACAATGGATCCATTTTCTGTTCCAGATGCTTCTTTACTACCTGCTGTGCTATCCTGTCGAGTAATGTCGGAATGCCTAAATGGCGTTCGCCACCATCTCGTTTTGGTATAGCTACCTGTCTTACTGGCGATGGAAAGTATGAACCCGAGGTCAGCCTGTTCCACAGTTTGTAGAGCTCCTCACTTCGATTGGCATCTAAGTAATCCCAGCTCATTCTGTCAATGCCATAGCTTCCCCTATTGGATCTTACTTCCTTGTACGCCTGCCAAACCATTAGTTTGGTGATTGGTTGTGATTTTGTCTCAAAATAATCAGTCATCCCTTTTTATCGGTTGTCAATTGTTTTGTAAACTAAACATGCCAAATCCTTCGCTCCTATCCCATTACAGAATAATCAACACTACTACGATTTGGTCTGCCGCCAACATCTCAGAATATCCTACTTCTGACTGCTTCCTCTTTCGATTTTGCAGTGCAATGTTGACTTCTCTTGTTCCATATGGTAGCCTATATACAGTTCTTGCCAACTTTACCCCGGTTATCATGTACCCAGTAATCAGGTCTCCCGGTACACTCTGTCGCAAGCACAAACGTAACTGCCTGCTTTTGATAACATCTTTGCCCTATCGAGGCTTCATCATTGGTTCACTTTCGTTCAACTCCTGTACATTCACCTACAGCTATCAAGTAGCCGTTTTTCTTTATCGTTCAGCACATATGACTTTCGGCATATGCACCATAAAGTGGTTTGGTAGCTATTCCTGACAATCGCCACCGAGAGGCCTACTCTCATCTATCATATAGCATCAATCTATCTTCATA
>CALMWS010000460.1 GCA_937870795.1 uncultured Bacteroidota bacterium
ATATTTTAATATGAAAAATTACATAACGATTGCCTTGATATTATTTTTCGTTTCCAATGATATTAGCGCACAAATACTAAAAACCAAATTTTTACTTACCTATGACACCGCCCACTGCGAGTACCTGGTGAATTTATTTATAGAAGAAGGAAGTACTAAAAATTTGGTACAGGGAAGTAATTTTGGTTGCAGGGTGGGCATAGTGGCACCCTACGGTGCTAAGCTAAAAATAAACAATGTTTTTAATCCAAAAAAGAATAACGGAGATCCTATTACATTTAGTTTTGAAAACACCCCTGTAACGCCAGCAAGCTGCGGTTCACAAACTTTTCATGCTGTTTCTGTGTCAATGTCACCCACAAGCTTTTACCCTGTGGGCACAGAGGCAGGTGATACGATACCTCTATTCAGTTTCAGTGTTGATTCTCAAATAAAAAACTGTGGCAGCGAGATCAGGCTATTTGACAATCTAATAGATCCATCTATTGAAAATCCGGAAATGCAGGGTCAGGATTTTTCAAATTTCATCAGAATTGGCGGAGTCCCCGAAAAGCACAATGGTATCTTGAAACAAAAGACAGCAAATCAATCGCCACTAAAAGGCATCGACCTAAATATTGATGAAGATCTTACCATAAATCCATTGTTCAGCTTATCCTCATGTACTTATCCTTTGGAATTTATTTGGGATGGACCAAATGGATTTACATCAAAATCCATGAATATTTCGATCAAAGGATTCAGCGCCCAGAATGAAGGATATTACAAATTAAAAGTAACAAATAATCTTGGATGTAGTTTCAATTATGAAATACCTGCTTCCTCGCAAATATATACATCCAGAGATACTGCAATTTGTCCGGGTTCTTCTCTGATTTTAAATGGTTATCCTGCCACATTGAATGGAAAAAACGGTTATTGGAGAGATATCCCTAGTTCACTGGGCAAAATAAACAATTTAAATAATGGTATGGCGCTTTTAGAAGTAGTGGAAAATGCCGTTTCAGGAATTTATAAACTGGTTTACGAAATTGACAATTCAGTTTCTTACATCAATCTTACAGTTAACCCCAGTCCCACACCTCCACCTTTTTTCTGTCCGTTTTGTACATCTGACACCATTGAATTACCTGCAATTGACAAAGGTCATTGGGTCAGTTCCACCCCCTCAATTTTAGAGATTATTGATGGCAGAGAAGCCAGGGGAATACAAAGTGGAAGTGCAACTCTTTACTATATAGATAATAATACTGGCTGTATTTCAAACCCAATGAGTACATTGGTGCAAACAAGTATGCAAGTAAATATCTTAGGACCACATGAAATTTGCCAGGCTGGATCCACAATGCTTTTTCCATCCACAGGAGGAACCTGGAAAACAGAACCTCAGTGGATTGGAACAATAACTAATAGTGGTTGGGTTACAGGCCTAAGTCCTGGCACCTTCAGAGCAAGGTTTTACCCAACCAATAACTCCTGCCTTTCTAATACTCTCACGGAACCCATTACAGTTCTACCATTGCCAAATATAAGTTATATGGGAATTTCCTCGCTTTGTATTGGGGAGTCTGCAACTATTTTTCCCTCCTCTGGTGGAACATGGCAATCTTCAAAACCAAATATTGCTAGTATTACAAACACAGGGCAAATAAAAGGGCTGAACTCCGGAAGTGTAATATTTAATTTTACTTCTGATACTACCGGCTGTACTTCAAATAATTTTTCGCATATTTATATTAATGATCTCCCTGTAATTAAATTAAACTTCCAAGATTCCTTATGTGAAAACCAAAAAGGAACTTATGTCCCACTATTAAGCGGAATATGGTCATCTTCAAATGACTCCATTTTAACAATCAACAATATCGGAGAAATATTTGCGCATGCACCGGGCAAAGCCAGCATAATCGTGCACTCAAATGCTACCAACTGCACCTCGTTACCTAAAACCATTACTGTTCAACCGAATTCAATGTGTACCGAAAAAGCTTTCTATCGGATAAAGGTTTTTTTAGATCTTAATAAAAATGGGATTTTTGATAGTGCAAATGAATTTGGCCTTTCAAACGCCAGCCTAAAAGTTACCAGTAATAATACTACCTATTTTACAGTTGAAAATGGCACATTTGCTCTAAACTTACCAGTAGCTACTCAAACTTTTACTATTCATTTACCTTATGGAACCTGGGAAGAAAATCCAATTGTACGAACGATAGATTTAAAATCAACAAATAAGATAGACTTTGGATTTATTCCAAAAAACACCACAACCTCCATAATGGCATTTCACATAGTTCCATTTGTAAGGTGTAACAATTTTTCTGAGTTTAAACCTATAATTATTAATAGCGGTAACACAAATTTTAGTGGCAAGGTTAAATTAAATCATGAAAAAAGATTTTCCATTGGAAGTTCTATTTATAATCCATCTTATAAAGATGACAGTACCATTATTTGGCAGATTAACAATCTCTCTCCTGGAGGAGTTTTTATCCCAACTTACAATGCCATATCTCCACTACCTAAATTTATTGGCGATAGCCTTCATTTTAAATTGACTGTCTATGACAAGAACAATAAAGTATATTTTGAACAAGGATATCCTAATTTGATCCGCTGCTCTTACGACCCCAACGACCTCCAGGTGCGACCAGACCGCATTGGTGAAGACAACCTCACCCTGCGCACAGAAGCCCTTACCTACCAGG